>CAZFRK010000010.1:0-22528 GCA_964521375.1 uncultured Rhodobacterales bacterium | reverse complement strand
GACGGCCGCAAGACCGCCATGATACCCCCCCCTATTTTTTCACGGGTTTAATTGTGGCGCGTGGGGCATGGCGGGGGCCGATAAAAATATTTCGTATTTTTTTTGGAAAATCCACTTGACAACACACAAAACGGATATATAATACATGTAGTAGGGCAGTGCGGGGCGGACCCCGCCGGAAACGAGGAGGGCGGAAAGATGAGTGAATGGGAAGACGCCATTTTTGACGCTGCCGAATTCATGCTGGAATGGGACGCCAACGGGATGCGAATGAAGCTTTACAGAATACCGCGCCAGGCGCTGGATAATGAGTCGGACGAATCAGACGCCTACCTGCTGCATGGAATTGACGGGGGCGCGGTTAGGCAAATTGACATAACGATTGACCGGGCATATAGCCGGTGGGATAAGCGGGCGCAAACCGAATTGGACGCGGCGATGCGTGGCGCGCCGGCGGCCGCAAAAATAATTCTGGCGTAAGCCGTTTCAAGGCGCCCCGGCATAGGGCCGGGGCTTGGAGGGCGGAAGATGGAAAAAGCAAGTGGTAGGACGAACATCGTGTGGACAGCAGACAGGATAGACCGCCTGGGGGACATCATCGCAACACTATACGCCTCGGCCCAAATGATGGGCAAGACCCCAAACGCAGAGGACCAGGCTATCCTTGACGATGCTTGGATTACGATTTGTCGCGCCGAGGCCAAAGGAGCATGACATGACTGCTGACGAAATCAAAGCGGCCCGCCTTCGGGCGGGAATGACACAGCTTGAGCTTGCCGTTGCGGTGGGCGCCACGCCGGCGAGCGTGAGCCGATGGGAAAACGGGCACGCCAAGCCCAGCTTGAAGAAGGAGAGGGCCATGACCAATTTGTTTGGCGGGCAACGGCAATGAATATCACAGGGAAGGCGCTTGTTGTGTTTGGGAGCCGCACGTTGGACGACTCGATGGTTGACGCTGTTATCAAGGCGTTTGTTGACCAAAGCGACTACACGCACATAATAACGGCTCTTGACCCGATGGGTGTTTGCGAGCGCACAAAGCACTACGCCAAGTCTTGCAGGCACGGCATTGTGTTGATTCAGGTGGGCCTTGACGAGACTCGGGCCGCCGGGATGCACGAGGCCAGAAGCATCTCTGCATTGAAAATGGGAGATCACATGCTGGCAATATGGGACGGCAAGAGCCGCGGGACGGCCGGCGAAATCAGGCTGGCCTCAAAGATGGGAGTTGAAACGACGATTGTGCGGCTTGAACCGCTGCCAAAGGCGAGCGGATTGGCTTTTGCTGTGCCCGACATGGGCAAAATCAATACGGCGTAGCACACAACACAATCTCTGTGTAGCACACTGGCCCCGGAAACGGGGCTTTTTTTGTTGGGGCAACCAGGGGCGAGTCTAACCTTCTGGACAATTCCACAAAGCTAGACGACATTCCATATTCCCGGATTGTGCTTTACAAAATCCTGGATAGGTTGTATAATATCCTGGACAGGAGACGATATGGCCACGCTACCGCCGACATTGGACGCGCTCACTCGGCCCGCTCTGGCACGCCTGCGCTTTGCTGAGGCGCGCGGAACCCCGGCCAGCCGGGGATACGGCGGGCGCTGGCAGCGGTTGCGGGAGATGGTCTTGAACCGCGAACCGCTTTGCCGACCATGCGGCGCGGCCGGGCGCGTGGAAGCCGCCGAGCTTGTCCACCACGTCAGGGCGCTCGCGGACGGCGGGACAAACCACGTTGGCAATCTCATGCCGGTTTGCCGGGCGTGTCATGGGCGGCTGCATGGAGGGCAACATCATGGGCGCTAGAGGGCCGGCCCCAACGCCGACGGCTATCCTCAAGGCCCGCGGAAGCTGGCGGGCGGACACCGTAACCGACGAACCGCAAGCCCCTCGTGGCAGGCCGTACAAGCCCGCTTGGCTCAAGGCCCCGGCGGCCCGGCATTGGAAGCCGCTGCTGAACCAGATTGAGAAGATGGGCATCTTGTCCGAGTGTGACGGGAACGCGTTGGGCCGGTATTGCATGAATCTTGAGTTGTGGCTCCGGGCGCACAAGTTTTTGGACACATGGCAGGAGCCGCTCGGAATTGCGATTCCGGTCAAGAATGATTCTGGAACGTTGATTGACATGAAGTTGCTCCCGCAAACGAAGCTGCTGGCAGCGCTTGACGCGGAACTTGCCAGGACAGAGCAGCAGTTCGGGCTTACCCCCAGCGCCCGGCGGCAACTTGGTCGCCAGCGCGACACTCAATCCAAGCAGGCCGGCGACTCCGCCGGCGAATCGGTAAGGGCCAAACTGTTCGCATGATTTACGCAGCCGACAAAGTGCCGGACGAATGGCGGCAACTCCTGGGATTGTTGCCGGGCTATGACCCGTTCGCCCAAGCGGGCGATTGCGTGTTTGACGTGGAGGCCGCTCAACTCGTCATCGCCTTCTTCCCGGAGGTCTTGCGCCACGCGAAGGGCGCGATGGGCGGCAAGCCGTTTGCCTTGGAACCGTGGCAACAGGCTTTGGCAGCAAACCTATTCGGCTGGAAGCGGCCTGACGGGACGCGCCGATACCGGACGGTCTTTCTCTACGTGCCGAAGAAGAACGGCAAGACGGCCTTCGCCGCTGGACTTATGATCTTCGCCATGACCGCCGACAGGGAATTCGGCGCGGAGTGCTACAGCGCCGCCGCGAGCAGGGACCAGGCCACGCTGATCTTTTCGCACATGGCCGGTATGATCCGTCAGGACAAAGACCTCAAGGACCGCTACCGCGTCTACGGCACCGTGGCCGGCGGCGGGTTCAAGAGCATCACTGACGAGGCCAGAGGCATCAGCTACAAGTGCCTGGCTTCCGATGCCGGAACCGTGGACGGCGTGAACGTCCACGTCGCCGTCATTGACGAGCTTCACCGGCACAAGAACGCGGAGCTTGCCAGCGTCCTTGAACGCTCCACGTCCGCCCGCAAACAGCCCATTGTGATCTTCACCACGACAGCTGACAGTGACCGCGAGAGCGTTTGCAACTCAAAGCTGGACTATGCCAAGCGCGTGAGGGACAACGCCGTCCAAGACCCTGAGATGCTTCCGGCCATTTGGGAAGCCGCCGTCGAAGACGACTGGACATCCCCGGAAGTGTGGCGGCGCGTCAACCCCAACTTTGGCGTGACAATCCAAGAGGAATATTTCCATCGGCAGGTGACGCTCTGCAAAGAACAGCCAAGCGAACTTAGCGAGTTTCTTCGGCTTCACCTGAACGTCCGCACCAAGTCACAGACGCAATGGCTCAATCTGGTTTGTTGGCGCGAGGGATCAGCAGCCCAAGACCCCGTTGAATGGCGCCGGGCCGCGCTAGACGCGCTCAAGGGCAAGCCGTGCTTTGCCGGGTTGGACCTCGGCATCTCCTGGGACTTCACGGCCCTTGCTCTCTACTGGCCGCCAGACTGTGAAGACGGCAGGGCAACTGTCATTCCGTGGTTCTGGATTCCTGCAGAGGGCGGGTGGAAAAACGACAAGGCGAACGCGAATCTTTATGACGATTGGATTCGGCGGGGCTTTGTCACCGTGCAACCAGGCAACTGCGTAAACCATGCGGCCGTCCGCGCTGACATTCTCCGAATCGCAGAGACACACCCCGTCCAGATGCTGGCCGCCGATCCGTGGAACGCAATCCAACTCATCAACGAGCTATCCGGCGACGGGATGCAATGCGTTCAGATGCGCCAGGGCTTTATCTCAATGAACGCGCCATCAAAGGAGCTTGAAAGGCTTGTGACTTCTGGTCGGCTTGAGCACGGCAAAAACCCTGTCCTTGATTGGATGGTAAGCGCCGCCGAAATCGCCAGCGACCCGGCCGGAAACATCAAACCCGTCAAGCCGGGCAAGAACAGCCCGCTCAAGATTGACGGTGTTGTCGCGTCCATCATGGCTATCGGATGCTCGCTGGCCGCTCAAATCAAGACCGGCAGCGTGTATGACGATACGAGCCGGGAACTGCTAACGGTGATGCTATGAAGAAAACATCCGCGTTGATAGCCATTGGTTCGCTCAGCATGATTACGGCCGGGTGCTACATGCTCGTGGGCAACGCGGGCGCCGGGCTTGTGGCGGTTGGACTGCTGATCTGGATAGACCTATCGAGGGGGTCCGGCAAATGAGCATCATCGCGGCCCTACTCAAAACCGGGAGCCGCACAGAAGGCGAAGTCACGTTGTCGAGAAGCGCTTTCGGCCCGCGCACCACGGCCGGCGTGAGCGTGTCCGCTGATTCCGCTATGGCGCTGGCCGCCTACTATGCGTGCCTGCGCAATATCTCGGAAGACCTCGCAAAGCTTCCGCTCCACGTCTACAGGCGCCTTGAGCCGCGAGGCCGCGAGAGAGTCAAGGACCATCCGGCCTACCGGGCTTTGCACGTCCGGGCCAATGACGAATCATCGGCCATGAGCGTCCGCGAGACGCTGGTACACCACGCGATGGGTTGGGGCGGGGGCTTTGCCGAAATCGTCCGCAACGGCAATGACCCGCTTTCGCTTTGGCCTATCCATCCCAGCCGGGTAAAGCTCTGGCGGACGAACGCTGGCCGCTTGAAATACCGAATCCGCCTTGACGGCGGGCAGCAAACCGACCTGAACCCGCAAGACGTTTTCCATCTGCACGGCCTGGGCGGTGACGGGCTTATGGGCTACCAACTTTCGGTTCTCGCCAAAGAAGCCGTCGGGCTTGGCCTTGAAGCCGAGACTTTCGGCGCGGCCTACTTCGGCAACGGGACGGTGATTCGCGGAATCCTTGAACACCCAGGAACACTTAGCGACACCGCGCGCCGACGGCTGGCCGAATACATGGCTGACGAGCACGGCGGCGCGGCAAAGGCTCACGGGACGCGGATTCTTGAGGAGGGCATGAAGTGGAAGTCAATGGCGATTCCTGCCGACGAAGCACAGTTTCTTGAGACGCGGCAATTCCAGGTAGAGGAAATCGCCCGCTGGTTCAGAATGCCCCCGCACAAAATCCAACATCTTCTCAGGTCCACGTTCGGCAACATCGAGTCTCAAGCAATCGAATACGTCGTTGACACCCTCACGCCGTGGGCTACGCGATTCGAGCAGGAGGCATGGGCGAAGCTGCTTGACGAAGCCCCTGACCTGTATGCCGAACACAACTTCTCCGGCCTGCTGCGCGGTGACGACGCCAAGCGCGCCGCCTACTACCAGAGCCGATTCAACGTCGGCAGCCTGTCGCAAAACGACATCCGTGAATTGGAGAACGAGAACCCGATAGAAGGCGGGGATGAATACTACGTACCGATGAACATGAGCCGCACAAGCGATGTTGCCAAGGATGGCGTTGAAGTTGAAGTTGAAGCGGAACAGGAACCTGACCCGGCCTCGGCGGGCGCGGACACGGCCAAACCATCAGCGGCGCTTGCACCTCTGGCCGTCGAGGCGGTCCATCGGACAAGGGCCAAGGAGACAAAGGCCGTATCCCGCGCCCGCAACCGGGGCGACTTCGCCGCGTGGCTTGTGACGTTTTCCGAGCAGCAGGCGTCTTGGCTGGCTGAACTTTTGGGTAACGTGTACGCGGCATCGGCAGCCCTGTCAGGCAGTGGCAATGACCCGCAAGGCGCCGCGTTCGCCGTTGCGGAATCCTATCGCGCGTTGCTTGCCTCTGACAAAAGCACGGCGGAGATTGAACGCCTTGCGGTGGAGAACATGCCATGATTCAGATTCATTCCGCCGCGTGTGCGGCTATGCACCTTGGGCCGTGGGCCGTTGAACCCGTTTGGATGGCTCAGGCCATGTCCGCTGTGCGTTCAGGCATTTGGTCCGCGAAGGCGAGGGACGAAAGCCGCGAACCTGAACCGCTGACCGTCCTTGAAAACGGCGTTGCGATTGTGCGCCTGCTTGGGCCGATGATGAAAGGCCGTAGCAAGTTCGGCGGCACGTCAACGATTGACGCCCGCAAGCAACTCCGGGCCGCCGTTGCCGACAAGGCCGTCGAGGGCATCATGCTCGCCATTGACTCCCCAGGCGGCACGACGGCCGGCACGGAAGAACTTGGCGACAGCATCTCCGCCGCCGCGAGAATCAAACCCGTCCACGCCTTCATTGAGGACTCCGGGGCCAGCGCCGCCTATTGGGCCGCGACGCAAGCCAACACCATCAGCATGAATCCCGCCGGCATGGCCGGGAGCATCGGCACCTATACAGTGCTTTACGATACAAGCGAGGCAACCGCCAAGGCCGGCGTCAACGTCGAGCAATTCACAACCGGGCCGTTCAAGGGCATGGGTGAGGACGGCGTGAAGATCACGCCTGAGCAGCGCCAGTACCTCCAAGGCGTCATCGAGGCGCTGAACGAGCGATTCCTTCTTGCCGTATCTCGCGGACGCAAGATGGAAATGGCGAAGGTCAAGGCTTTGGCCGATGGCCGCGTTCACGTCGGGCAGGCCGCCGCAGACATTGGGCTTGTTGACCACATCGAATCCTTCGACGCCGCGCTGAACCGGCTTGAAAACACGATCACCGATGCCGGGAAAACGACCCGGCGCGACAGCGCAGAACGCAGGCTACGGCTCGGCTCATAGCAGCCGCGGCGCAGAGCGCCAGCCAAAGCCAACGAGACGCGCAACAATCAGAACAGGAGACGCAACGATGGAATGGAAAAGCAGCACCGAGGCCCGCGCCGCCGAGCTTGAGAGCCGCAAGGCCGCTCAGGCTTTGGTGGACGCCGCCAAGTCGGAGAACCGCGACCTGACCGAAGACGAAACGGCCCAGGTTGACAAGCATCTGGACACAGCCGACGCGGCCAAGGCCGCCTTTGACACGCTGACGGCCCAGGACGAGGCCAGCGAGGCCCGCGCCGCCCGTCTGGACGCGAACCGCGCCGCGCTGGACGAAAAGCCCAAGCCCAAAAGCCGTATGCGGATTCCGGGCCAGGCCGTGGACGCTCAGGCCGATGAAATCGAACACGTCAAGATGTTCGGCAGGTACCTGACGGGCGGCGAAATCTCTGGCCGCGAACAGGAGAAGATGCGCCCCAAGAGCGAACGGTGGAGCGCCGCAGCTCAGAAGGGCATGGTCATGCCAGCTGGCGTTGCGCGGGCCGTCCTTGGCCTGCCCATGTCGGCCATTCCCCACCTCAGCACGGATGCTGACGGCGGGGCAAACCTGTTTGACCGCGAATACATCGCGGAGCTTTCTCGCCTCGCCCCTGAAGCAACTTCGCTTTTGGGCCGCGTCCGCGTGCTCCCCACCATGACCGGCGACGTTCGCATTCCCCGCCTCACGCAAACGGACGAGAACGAGTACGGCGGGGTTGCGTTCGACTGGACCGGCGAAGGCGGGCAGAAGCCCGAAACGGAAGCCAAGTTTGATCAGGTCCCGATTGCCACGCATGAAGCCGCCGGCTACACCGAAGTGTCTCATACGCTGATGCGCCGGAGCGTGTTCGACATCGTTGGTTTGATCGGCGAGCTTTTCCGCGACGGGATGCGCGACTTCATGGAGCGCGCCATCATCTCCGGCAGCGGAACCGGCCAGGCTCTCGGTATCGTCAACACCGCCGGCGTCCGCACCATCGCCCGCACAACGGCTGGCGAAGTCGGCTATGAAGACCTCGTGGCCATGAAGTACGCGATCCTGCCGCAACACCGCGACTCCGCCGTGTGGCTGCTTCAGGATGACAGCATGGGCCAGCTTGAGTTGATCGTTGACCTCCTGAATCGCCCGTTGTTCCGGGCGAGCATTGACTCTGGCCCGGTCAATCGGCTCATCGGCTACCCGTTCATTACGTCCACGCGCCTTCCCGCCGCGACGGCTGATGCCAGCGTGTGGTTCATGGACCCGCGCCAGTATTGGTTGGCCGTCGAGCAGGAAATCGTCGTGCGATCGAGCGAGCATTTCAAGTTCAGGAACAACCTGGAAGCGCTCTCCGTGTTCGCCTGTTTCGGCGGGCGCCTCGTGCAGCCCCGCTCCGCCGTCAAGCTGACCGCTACCGGCTCGTAACCGTTGGGAGTGGAGGGGGGCTTGCGCCCCCCTCCTTGGAGGTTGTCATGGCCTGGGTTGCGCTTGCCGAGTTTTCCGAACGTGACGAGATCGGACGGATGGTTTACTACCATCCAGGCCAACCCGTTGACGTGAGGACGCCAGAACAGGAAAAGAGGTTGATTTCCGCCAAGCTGATTCGCACCACGACGCCTGATTCGCGGGACGCGACCCCCATAGTGTTGCTCGCGCGACGCCGCAAAACCAGGCCGGACGCCTTGGAAGCGCCAACCGAAATGAACGCCAAGCGGCTGAGAGACAATCGAAGGATCACGTTCGGAAGGTTGGCAATCTGCACCTACTCGCGCAACCGCTTGGGCCATCTCAAGCAAACCCTGCCTGTCATGTTGGCGCAGGAGTGCGCGTGGCGCGTTGTGGTGACAGACTTTGGCAGCACAGACGGAACGCTTGACTATCTCCGGTCAATCAAGCATGACAAGCTCATTGTGGTGGAGTGTGTCGGCAGCGAAGGCGAACGGTGGAGCAACAGCATCCCGTTGAATACCGGCGTCAAAGTTGCTTGCGAGCTTGGGGCAAACCTCATCGGCTCCGTTGACGCTGACATCCTGTTGCGGCCGTCCTGGGGGCGCTTTGTCACGTCTCGCCTCATGGAAGGCGCCGCGCTTGTCGAAGCCGCCAGAACTTACATGGGCTGTTCGATCACCGGCACAATGGCATTCCGAGCCGATGCGTTCATTGCCATCGGCGGGCATGACGAGCGCATGTGGGGATGGGGAAAGCACGATTGCGATTTCATGCGGCGCGTCAAGCAAGTTGGGAGCGGGGTCCGCTACCCTAACCGGATGGTCGAGCACATTGACCACGGTGACGAGAGGCGCGGGAGCCGCGATGGCTACGAGTACAACAAGACCTTGCGGCAGCTTCCGCTTGGTGCGCAACGCTACGAAAAGATCGGGTGGAACAACACGCGCGTGTGGGCGGCAAAGGGCCAAACACGCGATTGGTCCGGGTGCGGAGTGGTCTACGTCGCTTCCGGTGACAAGGCGCAACGCGATGCTTCATGGAGCGCCATGTCCACAAGACTCCACAACCCCGGCCTGCCCGTGGCCGTGGCTGGCGACACGCTTACAGGCGTGGACGCCCAATACATCCGGCCAGCAACATCGCCGGAGTGGGGGGCGCGGGCGTGGAAGACTTCTGTGGCAGACTGGACGCCATTTGAGCGGACGCTGTTTCTGGACGCCGACACGGTTGTCACCGGCGACCTCTGGACGTTGTTTGCGGCCCTTGACCATTACGACGTGCTGGCCGCCCATGACGCGGTGTGTGACCCTCGCGCCGCGTGGCATTTGGGCAAGCAGGACGCGGCAACGCTTCCCGCGCTTCCGGGCCACGTCCCGCAGTACAATTCCGGTGTCCTGGCGTTTCGGCTTCCGGGCGCCAAGCCGCTGTTTGACGCATGGAAAGCAGAATGGGAACGCTTCCGCGACCGCGACCAGGGCGCATTCATGCGTGCCGTTGCCGCTGTCAACCCGCGAATCTTCGCTCTTGGCCGCCAGTGGAACGGGCCGCGAGACGGCAGCTATATCTGGCACAGGCTGGCCGAAAATCTGCGTGGTGAACGCGGCCAGAAGGGAATCATCGCAGACGAGATTGACCGGCTCCATAGAGTCAATGCCCGCGCCGAGGTCTTGGACACATAGGACACGCCATGAGTTGGAACAGCTTGAAAACGGCTTACCCTTGGCCTGAGAACATGCCCGACATGCCATCGCTCGTGCGCGGCTACGGCGTCCACGAGGCCGCATGGCATGACGTGCTGGACGGCCTTAAGTCGCCGATAGTGCTTGAGGTCGGCGCGTTCTTGGGCGCTACGGCCGCATGGCTTCTGGCGACGTTTCCGGGCTTGCGGCACATCGCCGTTGACGCCTGGATGCCCAACATGACGCGGCACTGGCAGGATATGATTTCAAGCGGAATGGTTCCGGCAGGCACAGAGATGCTTGACCTCTACCGCCGCAATCTTTGGGACCATCGCGCCCGCGCCGTGGCGATGAAAGCGAAAAGCATTGCTGGCATAGGAGAGGTTGCCAAGCATGTCCAACCGGCTGTTGTCTACATTGACGCCGCCCACGATTACAAGAACGTCAAGGTGGACGTGAACGCGGCGCTTTCGGCGTTCCCACGCAGCATCATTTGCGGAGACGACTGGCCAGGATGCGACAGTCGCGAGCAGGTCAAGCGCGCTGTGCAGGAGATTTCTGACCATCGAGGGTTGCGTATCCGTGTGCATGGCGTGAACAGACGATTCTGGCGATACGAGTAGGAGGCCGAAGGTGCCCAGATGGAACGCCGTGCAAACAGACAAACCAGAGGTTGGCGTTGTGACTATCAACGAACTCAAGGCACACCTGCGCCTCTTGTCTGACGTTGACAACGTGTTGCTTGCATCGGTTATCGAGGCCGCAACGGCCATGATTGAGGAACGCCTTGAACGCCAGCTTGTCTCCGCGCCGTGGCGCCTCGAAATTGACGACTTCCCGGACGGCGAAGAAATCGTACTCCCGCGCCCGCCGTTCCAGCTTTTGGAATCCGTTGAATGGCAGGACAGCGCTGGAGCGTGGCATGAGGTGGATGCTATCGCGGTTGTCTCCAATGGCGTGTGCCGCGTTTTGCCAGCCGTTGGCGAGCGCTGGCCGGCCGGCGGCGTCTACGGCGTGAGAGTTGACTTCGTGGCCGGCTATGGCGACGAGGCCGCCGACGTGCCAGCCCCTGTCCGCCATGCGATCCTGATGACGGCCGCCTCGCTGTACGAGCAGACGGACGCTCAGACTGACAAGCCGCTCACAGACAACCCGACTGTGGACAGGCTGCTTGCCCCGTATCGGATCGGAGACCACACATGAGAAGCGGGGCCATGCGATATGAAGCCGTAATCGAGCGGCCCGTTGCCGTCCAGACGGGCCGGACAACGGAGCTTGACTGGCGGGCCGTGGGCACAACCCGCGCCGCCGTGCGCCCAATGACCGGCCGAGAGCTTTGGTACGCTGGCCAGAACAAGAGCGAAGCGAACCTCGTTGTCACCGTTCGCGGGCATGACGCAATCTGCCCGCGAGACAGAATCCGCATTCCGGTTACTGGCCGCGTTTTTGAGGTGGTGTATCCACGGCCAGACGAGCGGGGCAGGTGGATTGAGGCCGACTGCAAGGAGGCGCCGGCCAATGGCTGAGAACGCAATCACTGTGACTGGTGACAAGGCGCTAGTTGCCAAGATGCTTGGACTCGCTCCTGCCGCGCAGAAGCGCGTCATCAAGCCCGCCGCCCGCGCCGCTGGCCGCCTGATTCGTGACCTCGCCAGACAACTTGCGCCCCGCGATACCGGCCTGCTTTCCCGGACCATCGAGATGGTGACACGCTCCGGGCGCAACCCAGGCGTCATGGTCCAAATGCCGCGCCGTCAAAAAATCGGAATCCCGCCAGAGGATAAATACTACTACCCGGCCATAGTGGAGTACGGCCACAAGGGCGCGGCGGCCAAGCCCTACATGCGGCCCGCGTGGGAAATGCGGAAGGCAAGCTCGCTCGTCATTTTCGAGCGCGAACTGTGGAAGGGTGTCAAGCGCGAGGCCAGGCTGAAATGAAGAACGCAATTACAACGGCCCTGAAAACGCTTGGCTACCCGGTCTACATGGCCGGAGAGGCGCCACAAGATACAACCGGCCAATGGCTGACCTTGCAACGCATCACCAGCCAAGACCCGCACCACCTGGACGGCGTATCTTCGCAGCGTGAGGAAACGTACCAGATTGACGCCTACGGCGACACGGAAGCCGATGCAAGCAACCTTGGCGACGCCGCGCGCGACCTACTGGACGGCGCGTCTTACGCAATCGGTGCGGAGTGGGCCGCCGTTGAAAATGTGCTTGACGACGTAACGCCGCCCATCGGAGGCGGCGAATCTCCGCAACACAGGACAACCCTGACGTTGCGTGTCTGGTATCAAAAAGGAGGCTGAGACATGGCCGCAACGACTGGGCAGGGAACGACGCTTACGTTCGAATCTGGGCTTGAGTTTGAGTTGACGAAGATCACGCCTTACAGCAAGTCCTGGGAGTCTCTTGACACGACGCATCTTGAGACGGAAGACGCTATGACCTTCATGCCGGCCGCGTTGCCTGACAACGGCTCTCTGAGCATCGAAGGCCACTACGACCCGGACCAGGACGAGCCGGAAGACAACACGCCCGAAACCGTCACGATCACCTTTGCGAGCGGGCAGACTCGCTCTTTCACCGCGTTTTGGACCGCGTTCACGCCGGACGTGCCTGTCAATGACCGCATGACCTTCAGCGGCGAATTGAAGATCACCGGCGCGATTTCCGGCGTTTCTGGCAGCTAAGGAGAGGACATGGCAACATGCACGATGGTCAATCCTGATGCGCCGGAACCGAAGCCGGAAGTCAAAGACCTTGACGCCGCCGGGTTCTTCCTGTTCGCCAACAAGCCAACCCGCGTAGTGTTGCCGGGTGGGCAGGGCGCGGTCTACATCCGCGTGATGAACGGTGACGAGCGCATGACGTGGGAAACGGAGTCGGAAGCGGCGGCCAAGGCTGAACGCGAAGACGGGCGCAGCCCCGCGCTTGTGGCCGTGTTGCGCCTGCTTGTCGCCACTGTCTGCGACGCGGACGGCAAGCCCTTGTTTTGCCTTGGCGACATCCCGACCCTTGCGGCCAAGCCCGCGCCGCTGTTGTTGTTTCTCGCGGGCCAAGCCAAACGCCTCAACGCCCTCAGCACTGAGGACATTGACGCGTTGGAAAAAAACTGAGTGAGCGGCCAGCCGTAGCCTTTTGGTTCCGGCTGGCCGCAAGACTCGGCATGTCGGTAAGACGGGCCATGCAGGAGGTTGATTCCCGTGAGTTTGCCGCGTGGGTTGCGTATGACCGAATCGAGCCGATAGGTGACGACAGGCGGGACGTAATGGAGGCTCAGACGGCCATGATGGTAGCCGGAGCGTTCGGCGGCGGAAGGCGTTTGAGGATTGCGTCATTCTTGCCCTTCGGCGCAAAGGCAAAACCCCAGGCGCAAACGCCTGACGAGATGGAAGCCGTCTTTGGCCGCTTTGAGAAAGCCCACAACCGCAGGAACAAACGCCGCAAGGCCCGAAAGCAGGAGGCCGAATAATGGCCGGACTCATCGGCAGCATGGCAGTGCAAATCAGCGCGAATACCAACAAGTTCAAGGGCCAGATGAAAGGCGCGGCGGCCAGCGTCAACGGGTTTTCAAGCAGCGTCCACAGCGCGACGGCCGCGCTTTGGGGATTCATGGGGCCAGCCGCAATAATCGCGGCTGGAGTGGCGTTGATTGCGATGGGCAAAAAGACAATGAGCGCCGTAGACGCCCAATCAAAGATGGCCCGGACACTCGGCGTCTCAACCGAGGCGCTTGTGGGTCTGCACCACGCCGCGAACCTCAACGGGGCGTCCGCTGAGGACGTGACCGGGGCCGTGGGCCGAATGTCGAGGATGCTGGGCGAGGCCGCTAATGGAAGCGATGCAGCCAAGAAGGCGTTTTCGGACATCGGCCTTGACCCGGACGAAATGATGGGCAAGTCGCCGGATGAAGCGTTTGCGGCCGTGGCTGACGCAATCGGAGCGATGGGCAACAAATCCCAACAGGCCGCCGCCGCCAGCGCCATTTTCGGACGGAGCTACGCCAAGTTGCTTCCCATGTTTGAGGGCGGGGCGGCTGGCCTGAAAGCTGCGCGGGCCGAGGCGGAAGCGCTTGGCATGACGTTCTCGGCAGACCTCGGAAAAGGTGTTGAGGACGCGAACGATTCAATCGCTCGAATGTGGGAGGCGATCAAGGGCGGCTTCATGCAGGTCGTGGTTCGCGTCGCGCCCATCATCCAAGTATTTACCGACGCTCTGACCAAAGCCTTTGTCGGCGTCCGAATCACCATCACGCGGGTATGGGATGGCCTGTTTGGCAACAGCCTTTTCGACACCGTGAAAGGTTGGGCAACAGGGCTTCTGGACATCATCACGGCCGCCGCCAAGTCGTGGGGCAACGCCTTGATTGCATTTGACATGGGAGGCGGAATCAGGCGCATCCTGGCATTCATCCAAAACGGCATGACCGGCGTAGGCATGGCGGCAGACCTCGCGGCGGCTGGAATTCGTGGCGTTGCTGCAATCATGCTCAAGATGGCGTCGGAATCCATTACGATGTTTACGAAGATGCGTGACCTTTCCGTCAAGTACGGTTTGGTTCAGACTGACCTTTCCAAAAAGCAAAACGAACTGACCCTCGAAACTGACGCATATTACAAAATCCGAGAACAGCTCAAGAATCAGGGGCTTGGCTCAGAAGAAATTGACGAACGGATGGCTCCGGCCGTCAAGCGAATCGCAGAACTCAGGAAAGAAGTCGCCGATATGGAGGCCGAGCCGTCCACGTTGACCGCTTGGGCTGAATCGCTGAACAAATCGGCAGAAGAAGCGGCAGACAAGGCGAAGCCATCCAAGATCATAGACAAGTGGATGAAAAAGGTCATTGACCCGGAGGAGGCCGCAAAGAAGGGGTCTTTGTTCGGCAAGGGATTTTATGATGGGCTGAAAATACAGATTCAGGAAGCATGGGCCGCTATCGGCGTCGGCGGGAAGGCGGCGGGAAAAGAAGCGGGCGAGAGCCTGGCTGACGGCATTGGCGCCGGCATTGAAAAGGTCCGCCAGCTTGCCACGCCCGCCGCGTTGGCTCGCGGAAGCGCCGGCGCCTACAGCGTTGGCGTACAATCCCAGGCAGACGCACTTAGCAAAATGCGACAGGAACAAAAAGCGGCCGCCGAAAAGGCCGCGAAACAACGCGACGTTCAGATTGCCGAACAGCGCCGGGCCAATGACATTTTTGGCGGGGCCGCCATAGCAGGAGCCATGTGACATGTCGGCGACAGTGACCACGATGCGGAGCGAGGATACCCGGCGCTGGGGGCCAAACGAAGGAACCCGGACGCGGGGGCTGGTAGTTCAGCTTGACAACACAGGCAACGACTCATCCAAGGCGGCATATGACGCTTGCGGCGTTGTGCCGAACGATTCCCACCCGGAGGAAGCCGGCTTTTACGCCAGCGAGTTCGACATTTCGCCTATTGGTGGGGAGAACGTCAAGCGGCGTTGGCTGGTCCGCGTGACCTACAAAATCCCGCAACCAGGCCAGAGGTTCGGCGATCCGGTCAATGACCCGGCGGTCATACGGTTTGGAGGCCGCTCGCAATCAATCATAGCCGTCAAGGACAAGGACGGCAAGGCCGTCCTCAATTCGGCCAAGGACTGGTTTTCACCGCCAGCCGAAATCGAATCTCACCCGCTCACAATCATCATCGAGCGCAACGAAGCCGCGCTGGTCCCTGCCACGATGAGGCAATACCGCGATTCTGTCAACAGCGCGGCCGTCACGATTGCCGGGCTGACATTGGGTGTGCGGCAGGGGTTGCTAACAGAGTGGAACGCCAGCACGTTTCAACGGCATGGATACTCTCGCTATGCCCATAACTACACAATCGAAGTTGCGGACGGAACGTGGGATTTGGTGTTGCTGGACCAGGGGCTGTTCTACATTGACTCAGGCAACCGCAAAAACCGGATCATGGTACGCGGCGAACCGGCGGAAGAAGCACAGCGCCTCGACGGAGCGGGCGGAGTCCTAGACCCTGAGCTTGGGCCGGAGGACAGCGTTTTCAGAGAGTTCAGAGTAAGAAAAGAACTCGCATGGTCTACCCTAAATCTCCCAACAACGGTATAATACAGACATGAGCGGAATCGTACTGCCAAGTCAAAGCGCGTGGAAGCGGGTGACGGCCGCGACGAGAATCGTCGAAAACGATTCCCCGCCCACTGGCGGCAAGCGCGGGGCGTCTCGCGGCTCGCGGGCGTTTGCGTTGCAGGTCCGCAACTACACGCTCGACGCGGCGCCACGCGGGGGGCTGGTGGTCGCGAATGACCGCGACGCCGACAACATCATTGACATTGACATGCCGGACGGCACGGACGCCGCGCCTATCGGAATCGCCACGGATGCGATTGACGCTGAGTCGTTGGGGACGGCTTGGTTTTGGGGAGCCGCTCCTGTCCTGGCCGATGATTACGAGTCGCTAGAGCCTGGGGACAGGCTTGGGCCACAAGAAGATTCCTGGGCCGCCGTAGAGGCCGATGGCGGGCCGCTAGAGGTCTTGGGGCCGGTAGACGCGGGCGATCAACCGGAAGACCTCCCATCGGGCCAGGGGCTTGTCTACGCGCGGTTTGCGGGGGGCGGCGGCGGCGTACCGTACCTCTACAAAGTAACCGCCACAGGGACGGGCACAGTTGACGTAAAAAAGGTTGACAACGACGGCGAAATCACTGGCGACGCAATCACGGTCCTTGACGGGAGTTTATGGACATGACCTTGAGCGTGGGCGATTTCGTCATTCTGCGCGACACGGCGGCAGGCCAGCACAGGGCAATCAAAGTCTCGCCAGACTGGCGCAACAACTCCAAGCGAAATCACGTCCTGCTGCCGGTGACGGCTTCGGGTTCCGCTGTGGCCGTGGGCGCCTCTCTTGGGCCACATGAAGTTGATGACGAAGTCATTCTGGGGCTTACGGCCGCGGCCGCGCAGGTTGCGATCAACGCACACCCTGACATGACACTGCCAAGCTGTGACGAGTACGCCGGAGACGAACCGGATGATAGCGATTGCTGCACAGGACAGGAAACGCACACGGCCGAGGTTTCTGGCGCTCAAGGAAGCTGGGGTCTCGCTCAGGCTGCATGGGCTGAGGATATAATAGACTGGTGGGAGGGGTTGGGGGGAACCTATACAGAGGGTGCCGGTGAAAGGCTGAACAATGAACAGCCATTCCGCGAAGATGATGAATGGACGATGCCATGCAACTTAAGGGACGGGGGAGAGGGCGACGATATTTGCAATTGTGACGATCCTGATTGTGAGTATACGCTAGTCCAGGCGTGTGCCGAGTGGGACCACACGCAGAGCAAATGGATTGGCCGCGCCGTGCTGAACCTGAGCGCGGACAACTGCGACTGCGTGGATGTTACCTGCAATGACTGCGATCCAAAGCTTCCGGACGAGATAGCGGTGACGCTTTCCGGGTTCGGCGGCGATATGGCTGACATGAACGGGACGCATGTTTTGTCGTACACGGGATTACCCCCATTTGGGTGTACATGGCAGGTAATTATCAATCCCGGTCTGTTCGGTCGAGGCATCTACTTGTCTTGGGAGGGCGGCGACCAATGGAGAATATATGTCCAGGCATATGAGGGAAGCCTGGATGATGGGTGCATGGGTGAATATCGATTGTATGCCGATGGTTGTTCACCGGCAGGAACATACCTAAAGTTTGATTTCAACTGCACAGGGTCCGCGAGTTCCACTTCGGGGAGTGTGGTCGTATCATGACGGATTGCCCCCACATGCACGATGGGCGTTACTGCGCCAAACGCCGCGCAACAGTCTCGCCCGGCGTCTGCATCGCCTGCGCCGCCGGCATCCTACAGCCTGCTTCCACTGCGCCGCGCGCTAAACGGCCCGTATGCGCTCACCTCGGCCAGCAGACCGGCTGGCGCGACTGCCAGACATGCCGCGGCAAGACTCGTCTGAAGATATATTCCTGCGCCGTACGCGGCGAGTGCGTCTTGACCGATTGCGCGACATGCAAGGACCGCCACAATCCATGACACCAAACACGTTTGAGAGCGGGCGATTCACCGGCCAGACCGAGGCCACCATGCAGGGACTCGCCCACAGCCTTGACCTCATCCGCTCTGACCTCGACAGGCTCACGGCGCCCGCCGGGTTGTGCGCCGAACGAGGCCGCGCAATCGAACGCCTCGAAGAACGGCAGCGCAGCCTGACATGGCTTGTGCGCGGAATGTGGGGGCTTGTAACAGCCGCCGGGCTGGCGTTGGCGTCGTGGTGGGCATCATATGTTGGGGGTGTGCCCAGATGACGCCTCAAAAGCCAGAATGCGGCATGAGATTGCACGAAGGGCCGATTGAGTTCTGGTGCGAAAAACTTCACAGGTGGCTTCCGACCGCCGGGCTCGAATGCCAACGATGCAAGGCCGGTCTGCCAGTCACGACCGATGCGTACCGCGAGAGCCTATATGGAGGCAAAAAATGATTGAGCGCTTCGGATGGTTCCTGGCCTTTGCCATGCTGACGTGGTTCTTGCTCTGGGCTTGCGCGGGCTGCTCCGCGCCCGCCCGCATGACCGGCCCAAGCATTGACACTGTGACCCGCGCCAGCGACGGACAAACGCTAACGGCCACGAAGATCACCGGCCCAGACTACAGGGGCAAGGACACCAAAGACGTAGCCATGCCTCCTGTCCGCATTACCCCGGACGGCGCGGTTGACGTGGGCGGATCAGGCGCCACGTGGTGGAAGCCATTGGGCGTTGACCGCTCGTGGCTTTTGCTTGCCATCGGCGGCGTTGCCCTCGTGGCCGGCGTGGTCCTTGCCCTCAAGTTCCCCGCGCTCGCGTTGGGCTGGCCCATGGCCGCGGCCGGCGTCGGATGTATCGGCCTCTATTTCTACCCGTGGCTCATCCTGGCCGGTGTGGTCGTCTGGTACATTGGCGACATCCTGCAATCCCGCCGTTCCGTCAATCAAGTCAACGCGGTCAACGCGGTTGCCGAAGCCGCCCAGGCCGAAGCTGCCCGCCAGGCCGCCGCCCTCGCCGTCGTCACCAGGGCCGTCGCCAATTCCGACGCCGCCACAAAGGCCACCGTCAAGCGCAAGGTCGCCGACACCATCGCCGCCGGCTCAGACCTAGACGCCGCAATCCAGGAGGCAAAACGAACATGAGCACAGCTACAACGCGCATCGTAACGCTTGCCGATAATGGCCGCGACGTCAGTTGCTTCAACTGCGCCCCATCGTTCGCGGGGCGCTACGACGCCGATGCGGCGGTTGTGCTGGCGCACATTTTCGCGCCGACCGCACAGCGCAAGGACAGGAAATGACGCCCACAACACCCACCCACGAAATCGAACGCCAGCAACTCGACATCGAGCGTGACGGCCTCAAACTCACGCTCTACGTGAGCTATGAGACGGTGGACCCGGACACGCAGGAGGCCACCTACACTGGCCACCCCGAAAACGCCCACCCCATCGCCCGCGTTGTCCTCGATGAAGCGCCTCCCGATTGGTCCGCCGTGACAGCGTGGATTCTCGGAAGCCACCGCAAAATCTGGATTGATGGTCTGAGTAATACCCCAGGCCGCCTCATCCTGCCATTTGATGGGCATTGGCAGGGCAAGTTTTCTCAGCACACCTACAGTGTCATTCGCGGGACCAAGGCCGCGCCCACCGAGACGGTTTTGGAAATCCACGAAGCCGACGAGGGCGCCCGCCCTTACGCCTTCCAGCCCGGCGACGGCACGACGCATCTTGTGCTGGATCATTTCTCCGGCGGGAGTGGAACGCAGCTTGACCCGTACATCATTGAGAACGTGACTGAGCTTCAAGCTATTAAAGACACCCCAGCCATCTGGGGAGCCTACTTCAAGCTTGCAAGTGACATCGACGGTTCTGCAATGTCCGCGTGGGACAGCGGTAAGGGGTGGGTCACTCTTGGCATTGATAGTCCACGCTTTTCCGGGCTGATTGATTTTGATAGTCACAGTCTAACTGGGTTTTGGGCTAACCGTCCTACCGAAAATTACATCGGACTGGTGCGTGGAAATGATTTTGGCGCGCTTCCTACCGTGAAAAACGGGAAAATCTACGGGGCTATTGTGGGACGCGACTCTGTGGGCACATTTTGCTGCAACAAGCGTGCTGTAGAGGACTGTGACAATTATGCAGATGTAACTGGCTGCAACAATGTCGGAGGCGTTGGGGGGTATCATACTTACTGCGTTCGGTGCCGTAATTACGGGCGTATTGAGGCAACAGCGGGGCAGGCAGGTGGTATCCAAGCCGGTGGAGGATCGTCCACCATTAGCTACTCGATCAATTATGGGGCGGTCATCGCTACGGGATCAGCAGGCGGAATTGCACCATCTAGTTCACCCGTCTCATATTCTGCGAATCATGGCCGTGTCGTGTCTTATGAGGGCTTGGCGGCTGGTATAATTGCTATCGCGACCAGCAACGACGGGATACAGATTCAGAACTCCTACAATGCCGGCGACATTACTGGTGTAACAGGAGCGGGAGGTATCCGTGCCGTAGGAGGCGGGGATAATAACTGCTGGAACGGCGGAACCGTTCGCGGACCTGCCAACGTCGGCGGAATCTTCGGCGACTCTGGAACTAGCGGTAACTCCACCAATTCATTTAATACCGGGCTCGTCGAAGGCACTGGCTCCAGCCCGTCCAACATCGGAGCATTCGGCGGCTGGCTTCGCGCTGGAAGAACAATCACTAACGGCCACTATTACAACTACGCGGGTTCCCCCCCAGGCGTCGGCCTGAACGAAGGGACAGGCTCCCCGACAGCACAGTCTACAGCCGAGTATTTCCACGCCTACACCAACGCGCCCATGTCCTCCTGGGATTTTGTCTCCATTTGGGACAGCGGCCCAGCTGGCGCCTGGTTTCCCGTTCTCAAAAGTCAGGGCGCCTTTATCGAACACCTCTGGCGTCCCGTCATAGTGGACGCGGACGGCCCGGTGGCGGGCGCCACGGTTACGCTCGTGGACGCCAGCGGCGTCACCCAGGCGTCCTACGTCACCGACGCCAGCGGCCTGCCTGCTGCGCTTATCTACCTGCCGGAGACATCCCTCGTCACTTCCCCGGCGTTCGCAATCACGACGCACACCCCCTATACAGTCACCGTCGCCGCTACGGGATACACAGCCCTGCCCGCCGTCGTGCCCCTCACCGCCGATCAGCGCGGCGTCCTCTACCTTCAGGCCGGCGTCCTTCCCGCCGTCGCCGACGTGCGCGACGGCGTACAGGTTGGTAAGGGCGTCGGAACGCGCGTGGACGCCCTGGCTGAAAACACGCGATTCGGCACATCCCACGGCGATCCCGCCTCGCCCATCGCCGGACGCCTCAAACTCACGACCGCCAACAATCTCCGTGCCGGTATCGGCATCGGGACCGACGGGGCCGAGGTCGAGGGCAACATCGTCATCGCCAGCGCCAATGACCTGCGTCTTGGCGTTGGCAACGGCGCGGCCGGTACTGAGGAAGTCGGCAAGATCGTTCTCCCCACGGCCGGGCAGATGATCGTAGGCGCGGGCGCGGGCGTGGACGGGACGGAGATCGAGGGTGACGTGGTGTTGCCGCCAAAATCGGCGGTCCTGATAAACGAACCATTCGGCCCCGCGGCGGCGCAGCTTGGCGAACTTGTGCCGGTCAGAACATCCGAGAGACACGTTTTGCGACTGCCACAGCCGCTGAGATTGGAGGTAAGACGTTGAGCGATTTTGACATCAAGCAACACGCAACGGGCCCGGCTTTCGAGGGGCGGCTTGTGAGCGGAATTGCCCCCGTCAACATCGAGGGGGCAACCGCGAGATTCCGCATGCGGCGAGCGCCTGGCGGGGCAACCGTGATTGACTCGGCCGCCGTGATTGTCAACGGCGCAACAGGCGACGTGGCATACCATTGGGGTGCGGGCGACACCGCAACGCCGGGCGACTATCTGGCGGAGTTCGACGTGACGCTGCCAGGCGGAGAAAAAATCACGGCGCCGACAGGCGGCTACAAGACCATCACTATCACGCCGGCGATTGCGGGCATACCGACGGTGTAGATGCCACGAAGTAGCCACACAAAAAAATCTGAAAAATTGCTTGACAGCGCGCATTCTATGGGATAAGATACTCACAGTCGCATTCAAAGTCCTTGGCGGGACACACCGATGCAAACCAACTACCACGCGCTCAACACGGCAACGCAAACCAACCCCCTCTGGTTTGCGCTCCACCCCGCCAAGGCCGTTGGGCGCGTGCAGCCCCAACAGACGGCCCGGAGGCATATACGCCTTCGGGCCGCGCTGTTGGGCGCTGCGATAGCTTCCCTGTGGTTGACCGGCTGCGTCAGCTTCCAGGTGCGCCACACATTCTCAGCCCAACCGGTCGCAAAGACCTGCTTCGACCATATTTTTGCTCGCATCGGCCAGCCCGGCCAAAGCGCCTGCATTGACTTTGCCGGCGCGAACTTTATCGCCATGCGCGCGGCCGGGCAGCGGGTGCGGTTTGTCATAGCCGATGGGCCGGACGCGGCGGAGAACTGATGCACGCCTGGGTCGAAGACGAGCGCGGCGGGATCGTGGACTTCCATGGCATGGGCGGGCCGGAGCGTTACCGGCCGCTGGCGAGTTGGGACGGGGAACAGAGGTACTGGCATCAGTAATGGAGGGATGGAGCGTGGATAGCACCGAACTGAAGGCGATTTTGGCTGCGCATGCGGAATGGCTGGCCGATCCCACCAAGGGCAAACTGGCCGACCTGAGCGTGGCCAACCTGAGCGGGGCCGACCTGAGCGGGGCCAACCTGCGCTGGGCCGACCTGAGCGTGGCC
>CAZFRK010000009.1:0-22808 GCA_964521375.1 uncultured Rhodobacterales bacterium | reverse complement strand
GCCCGCAGGCGTGCCTGCCGTTCCGCTCCGGCGGGAGCGGGCGTGACCGTCTCCGAGGACGGCGCGGACTCTAGCGATGTCGCGGGTTGAGCCGTCGCCGGGGCCACGGCGGCAAGGGCCGCGGTCGCGGCAGCCAGGCCAAGGCCGAAGGCTCGCGCGGCCCGGACGGCTCGCGCGAGGCGGGACGGCTTGGCAAGGCCCTGGGAAATGGGGCGTTCGCGTGCCATGGACCCTCCGGGGTCGTGTGACCGTTCCAAATCATATGGGGTCAACGCGCCGTCACCGCGACCCGTTGCCGCCGGGTCGACGCTCCTCGGCCCTTCCGTCTTCCCGTCACCATGCCACCTCCCGGGGCCCGCCGGACGCGGAAAGGGGGCAGGGCGGATGTGTCGAGAAAGCGGGGCTGGGCGAGGGCGCTCCGCGCCGCCCGGCGGTGGGGCGCCAATGGTCGGAAAATACCTGTCCGATTCGCGCGGCTATTCGCAAGCTAATCATTGTGCGCCAGCGAAAGTCCTTAAGGTGACTGGCGTTAAAAGCAGACAAAACAAGTCGGCTATTTACAGGCCGTGATCGGCTGAGGATACTTTCCGGGGGGCAAGACCGCGATAAAGCGGACGAGGGGCGACAAAAACGAAAGACCCGGACGGCGCGCGGCGTCGTCACGGGCCAGAACGGGAGGCAAACGGACGATGGCTTTTCGGTCCATTCGGTCTTGTTCGCTGCGCGGGATGCCCTGGCTGGGCGCCGCCGTGACGCTGACCCTGCTGGCGTTGGCCGGGCCAGCCCTGGCCGACGGCGCGCCGACGCCGTGGCAGATGGGGCACCAGGATCCGGCCTCGCCGGTGATGGAGCGCATCAGCGACCTGAACCACTACCTGAACATCATCATGACGCTGATCGTGCTGCTGGTGATGGGGTTGCTGGCCTACGTGATGGTCAAGTTCAACGCCAAGGCCAACCCCGTGCCGTCCAAGACGACGCACCACCAGCTTCTGGAAGTGGCCTGGACGGCGGCGCCGGTGTTGATCCTGATCGCCATCGCCGTTCCCAGCTTCAAGCTGCTCTACTACATGGACCGGGCGCAGGACGCCGACATGACCATCAAGGCCATCGGCCACCAGTGGTACTGGTCCTATGAGTATCCCGACCACGGCGACTTCGTCTTCGACAGCTTCATGAAATACCCCGAGGATCTGGCCGAAGGCGAGCCGCGCCTGCTGGCGGTGGACAATCAGGTGGTGGTGCCGGTCGGCGAGACCGTGCGCATCCTGACGACCTCCACCGATGTCATCCACAGCTTCGCCGTTCCGGCGCTGGGCCTGAAGACGGACGCCAATCCGGGGCGCGTCAACGAGACCTGGACCCGGGTCGAGCGACCGGGCGTCTATTACGGCCAATGTTCGGAACTCTGCGGCGTCAACCACGGTTTCATGCCCATCGCCATCCGCGCGGTGCCGCGGGAGACCTTCGACGCCTGGGTGACGGAGGCCAAGGAACAATACGCCGAAAACGGAACCGTCCCGACCGTCGAGGAGGTGATGATGGCCAAGAAGGGCGCCGAGCCCCCGGTCATCCGCCTGGCCCAGACGGACAAGATGGACTGAGCGCAGGGAGGCGCGCGACATGACGACGCAAAACGGGGCCGCCGCGGCCGGCGGCCATGAGCATGCTCACGACGATCATCATGCGCCGTCCGGCTGGCGCCGGTGGTTGTTCTCGACCAACCACAAGGACATCGGGTCCATGTACCTGCTGTTCGCCATCGTCGCCGGGCTGATCGGCGCCGCCATGTCCATGGGCATCCGGTGGGAGCTTCAGCAGCCGGGGCTTCAGCTGTTCGGCGACGACGTGCAGCAGTACAACGTCTTCGTCACCGCGCACGGCGTCATCATGGTCTTCTTCGTGGTCATGCCCGCGCTGATCGGCGGCTTCGGCAACTGGTTCGTGCCGCTGATGATCGGCGCCCCGGACATGGCCTTCCCGCGCATGAACAACATCTCCTTCTGGTTGTTGCCGCCCGCCTTCGGGCTGCTGCTTCTGGCCGGGGTCACCGGCATGGGGCCGGGCACGGGGTGGACGCTCTATCCGCCGCTGTCGACCTTCGGCCATCCCGGCATGGCGGTGGACTACGCCATCCTGGCCCTGCATATCGCGGGCATCAGCTCCATCCTGGGGGCCATCAATTTCCTGGTGACGATCTTCAACATGCGGGCGCCGGGCATGACGCTCCACCGCATGCCGCTGTTCGCCTGGGCCATGCTGGTGACCGCCTTCCTGCTGCTGATGAGCGTTCCGGTCCTGGCCGGTGCCCTGACCATGCTGTTGACCGACCGCAACTTCGGGACCAGCTTCTTCGATCCGGCCGGGGGCGGCGATCCGCTGCTCTACCAGCATCTGTTCTGGTTCTTCGGCCATCCCGAGGTCTACATCATGATCCTGCCCGCCTTCGGGATCATCAGCCACATCATCTCGACCTTCTCCAAGAAGCCGATCTTCGGCTACCTGGGCATGGTCTACGCCATGGTCGCCATCGGTGGCATCGGCTTCGCCGTCTGGGCGCACCACATGTACTCCACCGGCCTGGACGTCGACACGCGGGCCTACTTCATCGCCGCCACCATGGCCATCGCCGTGCCGACGGGGGTCAAGGTGTTCAGCTGGATCGCCACCATGTGGGGTGGCTCGATCGAGTTCAAGGTGCCCATGCTTTACGCCACGGGCTTCATATTCCTATTCACGGTCGGCGGCGTGACGGGGGTGGTGCTGGCCAACGCGGGCGTCGACATCTCCATGCACGACACCTACTACGTGGTGGCCCATTTCCACTATGTGCTCAGCCTGGGCGCCCTGTTCGCCATGTTCGGCGGCTTCTACTACTGGATCGGCAAGATGTCGGGCCGCCAGTATTCCGAGACCCTGGGCCAGATCCAGTTCTGGATCATGTTCGTCGGCGTCAACCTGACCTTCTTCCCCATGCACTTCCTGGGCATGGCGGGCATGCCGCGCCGTATACCGGACTATCCGGACGCCTTCGCGGGATGGAACATGGTGGCCTCGGTCGGCGCCTACATCTCGGCCTTCGGGGCGCTGGTCTTCCTGGTCGTCGTCATCCACACCCTGGCCGCCGGACGCCGTGTCGAGAACAACCCCTGGGGCGTCGGGGCGACCACCCTGGAATGGACGGTCTCCAGCCCGCCGCCGGTGCACACCTTCGAGGACCCGCCGCAGATCGGTCTGGCCCACTCCGGCCATCATCCGGCGGAATAAGACGGGAGAGGCAGCATGGCGGCGAAGGCGAAGAACACCCGTCTGGCCCTGATCCTCGGCGGCGTCGCCGTCGGCATGGTCGGCGTCGCCTTCGCCGCCGTGCCCGCCTACCGGCTGTTCTGCCAGGTGACGGGCTACGGCGGCACCCCGCGGATCGCCGGAGGGGCGGTGGAGGAGGCCGTCGGCGCGGAGGTCGTCACGGTGCGCTTCGACGCCTCCACCAACCAGGATATCCCGTGGCGCTTCAAGCCCGATCAGGTGGCGCTGAAGGCCCATATGGGCGAGCGGATCCTGGCCCACTACAGCGCCACCAATCCCACCGACGAAACGATCACCGGCACCGCGACCTTCAACATCACGCCCCTGAAGGCCGCCCAGTACTTCACCAAGATCGACTGCTTCTGCTTCACCGAGCAGACCCTGAAACCGGGAGAGACCGTCGACATGCCGGTGCTCTTCTATGTCGACCCGGCCATGCGCCAAGACGAGGCCGTCGCCGAAGTCCACACCTTGACCCTGTCCTACACCTTCTTCCGGAAAGAGACGGAAAGCGGTGCGGGCACCGGCTCGTAAGGAGGCGTCCCCATGTCCACCGACACCACCCTGCGCAAGCATCCCTTCCACATCATCGACCCCAGTCCGTGGCCCGCCGTGGGGTCCCTGGCGGCCCTGGTGGTCGCGGTCGGCCTGGTTCAGCTCATGCACGACAGCCCGCCGTGGGTCCTGGTCACCGGCCTGGGGTTGGTGCTGCTGACCATGTTCGGCTGGTGGCGCGACGTCATCATCGAGAGTGTGCGCGAACACGCCCACACCGGGCCGGTGCGGCGCGGCATGAAAATGGGCATGGGGATGTTCATCGCCTCGGAGGTGATGTTCTTCGTGGCCTTCTTCTGGGCCTATTTCCATAATGCCCTGCACATCAGCCCGGTGACGGCGGGGGTCTGGCCACCCGAGGGCATCGAGCCGCTGCACGCCTTCGGCCTGCCGCTGGTCAACACCATCATCCTGGTGTCCTCGGGCTTCGTGCTCATGTGGGGGCGCAAGGGGCTTGAGACCGGCAACCGCCGCCGCTTACAGATCGGCCTCGCCGTTACCGTGATCCTGGGCTTCTCGTTCCTGGTGTTGCAGGCCATCGAATATGGCGAGGCCGCCTTCACCTTCACCGACGGCATCTACGCCTCGGCCTTCTACATGGCCACCGGCTTTCACGGCTTCCACGTCCTGGTCGGCGCCCTGATGCTGGCGGTCATGTTCTTCCGCTCCCTGGCCGGGCACCATCTGCCGGACAAGCACATCGGCCTGGAGGCCGCCGAGTGGTACTGGCACTTCGTCGATGTCGTCTGGCTGTTCCTCTTCGTCTTCGTCTACGTGTGGGTCGGCCTCGGCAGCTGAGGACGGCCCGGAGGCGCCGTTCCGCGGGGGCATCCGGGCCATCGGATGCCCCTTTTTCCTGGGCCGGATGCACCAGGGTATCGAGGACCACCGGAACCTGTTCGTGTAAACTCCGTCCATGATCATCGATCCCCCCGAACGGATGCCCCCGTCGTGGCGCAGCCTCCATGCCCTGAGCCGCCCGAACGCTCAGGTGGGGCTGTTCACCCTGTTCGTCCTGCTGGCTGTCTGGGGGGTCATCGTCTTCGAGGTGGTGGTTAGCCGGGACGAGGCCCTGCAATCCGCCCGCCTGCGCAACGAGACGCTGGCCCGCACGCTCGACGCCCATACCAAGGCGACCCTGGAGGCCGCGGACCTTCTGCTCGACCGGGGCGCCGACAAGGTGCTGGACGACGGAATGCCGTCCTTCGAGCAACGGGGGCACTTCATCCGCGACCTGCTGCGGTCGGCGGACCGGGTCGCGCGGGTCGCGGGCGTGGGCGTGTTCTCGGCCGACGGCCTGTTGCGGGCCGCCATCACGCGCGACGCCGGAGGCGACTTCGTGCCGGTCGGCAGCGAAATGGACCTGATCGACCGCGACTACGTGCGCGCCATCTTCTCGGTGCCGGGCGAGGAGCTTTTCGTCGGCGAGGCGATCCAGTCGCGGGTCGACGGCGTTTGGGTCCTGCCCGTGTCGCGCCCCATTCGCGACATGGCCGGGGGGCTGGTCGGCGGGGTCGCCGCCCTGATCGACATCAGCACATTCGTCTCCCTGTTCGAGGCGGTGCGCCCCGAGGGTGCCAGCCAAGTCGGCCTCGTGCGCGCCTCCGACAGCGTGCTGCTGGCCGGGGCGCCGCTGGTGATGAGCGGCCTCGGCAAGGCCATCCAGGCTCCGGGATGGCCCCTGCCGAACGACGGGGCGCCGATGACGGAGGTCGTGGCCGCGCCGAAGGGGCCGGACCTGCTGAGGTCGTGGATCGCGGTCGGACGCTCTGATCTGGCGGTGATCGTCGGCGCCGACATGGACAGGATCCTGGCGTCCTGGCGGGGCTGGCGCAACAGCCTGGTGATGATCGGCCTGGGCATTTCCCTGGCCGTCCTGGTGATGGCGTTCAGCCTGCTGCGGGTGTGGCGGCGGCGGATGGTGTCCGAGACCGCCCTGGCCCGCAGCCGCCAGGCCCTGATGCACTCCATGGAACGGTTCGAGCGGTCGGTCGCCGGGGCGACCTCCGCCCTGTGGGAGATTGATCTGGTCAACGGCGGCGGCTACTTCGCGCCGCAGTGGGAGCTGATGCTGGGCTGGCGCGACATTCAGAACCCCCAGAAGCATTGGCGCGACCACCTGCATCCCGACGACCGGGACCGCGTCTTGGCGGAACTGGACCGCCATCTGACGCTGCGCGAGCCTTTCGACACCGAATACCGCCTGCGCGCCGCCGATGGGACATGGCGTTGGGTCCGGGCGCGCGGCCAGGCGGCGTGGGACGGCGGCGGGCGCCCCGTGGTCATGTCCGGAATGGCCCACGACATCACCGACCTGCGGCTGTCGGAGGAACGCCTGCGTCTGGCCCTGGAGGCGACCGACGAAGGCTTGTGGGACTGGACCGTGGGGACCGGCAGGCTGTTCATGGCGGCCCGCTGGAAAACCCAGTTGGGCTACGATCCGGACCACCCCTTCGCCGACCATTGGCGCACCTTCCTGCGGCTGGCCCGGCCCGAGGACCGCGGGCGCGTCATCGGCTGGGCCAGGGACATGCTTGAGGGACGCTCCGACCGTCAGGTGGCCGAGTTCCGGATGCGCCGGGCCGATGGCGGCTGGGCCTGGGTGCGGGCGTCGGCCAAGATCACCGAACGGGACGCCGCGGGGCATCCGCAACGGGTGGTCGGCACCCTGAAGGACATCACCCTGCGCCGCGAGGAAAAGGCGCAACTCCAGTTGGCCAAGGAACAGGCGGAACTGGCGAGCCGGGCGAAGTCGGAGTTCCTGGCCAACATGAGCCACGAACTGCGGACGCCGCTCAACGGCATCTCGGGGTTCTCCGAAAGCCTGGAAAGCCGGATTTTCGGCGACCTCAACGCCAAGCAGCTGGAATACGTCCGCGACATCCGCGTCAGCGCCGATCATTTGACCGCCTTGATCGGCGATATCCTGGACATGGCGAAGATCGAGTCCGGGCGCGACGACCTGCGTGAGGAAGCCGTGGACGTGGCCGCGACCATCGTCGGAAAGCTGCATATGGTTCGCCAGCGCGCCGCCGAGAAATCCATCGTCCTGCGCGAGGATCTGGAACCCCTGCCGCCCTATCGGCTGGACGCCCGCAAGTTCGGGCAGATGGTGCTGAACCTTTTGGCCAACGCCGTCAAGTTCACGCCCGAGGGCGGTGTCGTGACGGTCCGCGCCGCCTCGGGCGCCGACGGCGCCCTGGACGTGGCGGTCATCGACACCGGGATCGGCATCGCGCCGAAAGACATCGCGCGGGTCGTCGAACCCTTCCATCAGGTGGACAGCCGCTTGTCCCGCCAGTATCAAGGAACCGGGCTGGGACTGCCGCTGGTCAAGGCCATGGCCGAACTGCACGGCGGTAGCCTGGACCTGTGCAGCGCCCTGGGCAAGGGCACCGTCGTCACCCTGCGCCTGCCGGGCTCCCGGCGCCTGCCGATGGCGGCCCGCGAGGATGTCGAGGCGGGCGGGGTGGGAGACCGGTCATGAGGGACGGATACGCTGGAGCAAGGCGCGAGGGCGGTCGGGCCGTCCTGCCGCCGTGGTTCGCCGCTCCGACCCCGGTGCCGGAGGGGGCGACCGTCGCGGTCATCGGCGCCGGGGTGGCCGGGTGCGCCGTCGCCGCCGCCTTGGCACGGGCGGGGCTGCGTCCTTTCCTGGTCGATCGCAACGCCGCCCCGGGCGCCGAGGCCTCGGGCAATCCCTGCGGCCTGTTGAAGCCGCGGCTGACGGCGGACGGCGGACTGCACGGCCGCTTCTACGGGCAGGCCTATCTGCATGCCGTCGCCACCCTCGACACCCTCGCCGCCGCCGACCCGGACGTCTGGGCCGGGCGCGGCCTCCTGGCGGTGGCCCGCGACGCCGACGAGCGGGCGACCATGGAGCGTCTTCACGGCACCCTGCCCGACGGGGAGGCCGTTCCCGTTTCGCCGGAGGACGCCACCCGTCTGGCCGGGGTGGCGGCGCCGCTGGGCGGCCTGTGGTATCCGCGCGGCGGCTCCATCCGCCCGTCGCGGGTCTGCGCCGCCCTGGCGCGCGGCATTCCCTATCGCCAAGCCATGGTGGAGCGCGTGGCGCCGGAGGCCGGCGGCTGGCGCCTGCATCTGGCGGAGGCGGCGCCGGTGGACGCGGCCGCCGTGGTGCTCTGCGCCGGGGCGGCCCTGCCGCGTCTCGTTCCCCAGGCCGAGATCCCGATCCATGCGAACCGGGGGCAGGTGACGCTGCTGCGCGCCGCCGACGGCCCGCCGACCACGGCCGTGACCTATGGCGGATACGTGACGCCCGCGGTGCGGTGGGACGGGGCCCCCCTGCGCGTGGTCGGGGCCACCTACCGTCGCCTGGGATGGGCCGGAGACGTGGACTTCGCGCCGGAGGCCGCCTGGATGACGGGCGAAGCGGCGGACGACGCGGCCAACCTGGATCTTCTGGCGACCCATCTGCCGGAGGTCGCGGAGTCTTGGGACGGGGCGTCCGTCGTCGGCGCGCGGGTGTCCGCCCGGGCGACCATCGCCGACCATATGCCGGTCCTGGGGCCGTTGTTTCGCGCCGACGACCTGCGCGCCGCCTACGGCGATCTGCACCACGGGCGGCGGGCGGACCTCTATCCGGCGGCGCCCTGGACGGCGGGCCTGTTCATGCTGGGCGGCCTGGGATCGCGGGGCTTCCAGACGGCGCCGCTGCTGTCGGAGACCCTGGCCGCCCTGATGACCGGGCGGACGCCCGACCTCGCGCCGGACCTGGTGGCCGCCGTCCACGCGGCCCGCTTCCTGGTGCGGTCCCTGCGCAAGGCGCCGCGCACTGGACGGGCGCGAGGGGCTGTCTCATGATGGCCCAATGTCCGTTCGGACATGTCGTGTCGTGAGGGAATGGGTCCCAGTTCGTGCGAGATACGCACCCTTCGCCGCCGTTGCCCGGTCGGTCCATGACTTGGCGCTACGTGGCCGGTCTTGCCGTCGTCGCTCTGCTGCTGAGCGGCGCGACCTTCCTGTTTCATTCCTTGATCGACCAGAACACGGCGCTGCTGGCCGTGGTCAACGAAAGCGGGCGGCAGCGCATGCTGGCCCAGGAGGCGACCCTCCACGCCGTCCGTCTGGCCAGCGCCCCCGACGACCTGTCGCGTCGTGACGCCCGGGCGGCGCTGGACGGAACCGTCGCCCAACTGATGGGTGAGCATCAGCATCTGTTGCGGTGCGCCAGCGGTCTGTCGCCGGAACTGCGCAGCCTTTACGTCGATGGCGCGGCCTCGGTTTCGGCCTTGCTCAACGCGCAGGTCGTCGACCTGCTCACCCTGTTGGAGCATCCGCCCGCCGACGTCCGCGATCCCCGGTTGCGGCGGGTCGTGGAACGGGGCGGCGGGCCGCTGCTCAACGCCCTGGAACACGCGGTCGCCGCCGCCCAGGACCATGGCGAGGCGGCGGCGCGCCGTCTACAGGCGCTGGCCTTCGCCGTCGCCGGAGGAATTCTCTGCGTCCTGGTCCTGGAAGGGCTTTTGCTGTTCCGTCCGATGGTGCGGCAGGCGGACCGGCAGATGCGCACGCAGCTGACGTTGATGGAAGACCTGCGCCGGGCCCACGACGGCCTGGAGGCGGAAGTGGCGCGGCGCACCCGCGATCTGGCGGACGCGCGCGACGCCGCCGAACGGGCCACCGCCGCCAAGTCGCGTTTCCTGGCCGCCGTCGGCCATGACCTCTTGCAGCCGGTCAAGGCGCTGGGGGTCTTCGTCACCAGCCTGGAGCGGTCGCGTCTGGCTCGAAAGACGTCCGGCGTCGCGCCGACGGCACCGGATCCGCGCGGAACCCTGATCGACCTGCGCGGCGCCGTGACCTCCATGAGCGGTCTCATCAAGGGCCTTCTCGACATGTCGCGTTGCGAACACGGCCTGCTCCCGGCCGCGCGGCGCCCGGTGCCGCTTGACCCGTTGCTGGACCAACTGGCGGCGGAATACGGGGCCTTGGCCGACCATCAGGATGTCCGCCTGCGGGTGGTCCCGAGCACCGCCGTGGTCGACAGCGACCCCCTGCTTCTGGAACGCATCCTGCGCAACCTGATCGGCAATGCCCTGCGCTATACGGTCCGGGGCGGCGTGGTGGTCGGGTGTCGTCGCCGGGGGGCGACCGTCCGCCTGGAGGTTCATGATAGCGGCCCCGGCATTCCGGAGCGGGATCTGGAACGGGTCTATGAGGCCTTCGCGCGGGGCACGGGGGCGCGGGCGGCAGGCGACCGGGAGCCCGACGACGACCATGAGGCCCTCGGCCTCGGCCTGTCGATCGTCGCCGAGTTGGCGGCCGTCCTGGGGCACGGAACGGGCGTGCGATCGAGGGAGGGGCAGGGCAGCGTGTTTTGGGTGGAGATGCCGCTGATCGTCGACGCCCCGTTCCAAGACTGAGCGCGGGATACGGGAAGGCCCGCGTCCTCGCGGGCGCGGGCCTGGGTCTCCCGGGCCGACCGACGGCGCCGGGGCGGCGGCTCCCCAACCGCTCAGCGGCGGCTCCAGTCCGATTGCTTGAAGGCCAGGACGGCCTGGGTCCGGCTCGAGACGTTCAGCGCCCGCAGGACGCCGGTGACGTGCGATTTCACGGTCGACAGGTTGAGCCCCATGCGCTGCCCTATGTCGGCGTTGGACATGCCCTCGGCCAGAAGCTCCAGGACCTGGAACTGGCGGCGGGTCAGGGGCGGTAGCGTCGTCGTGGTGGCCGGAGCCAGCGTCGAGGGGCGTTCGGCCAGCGCGACGCCACCATCGAAGCCGGGCACCATGGGCGGGACGTTCCGCGGAGCGGTGTCCGCGTCGGCGCTGGAAGCCAGTCCGCTCAGGCCCGGCGGAACATAAGTGCCTCCGGCGATAACCAGCCGCAGGATGCTGATTATCAGCAGGTCGTCCGTTGTCTTGGGGATGAAGGCACGGGCGCCCCGCGCCAAGGCTTCCCGGACATCGGCGGCGCGCTCCGAGACGGTGAACACCACCACCGGAGCGGGCGCGGCCATCTCGGCCATGGCGGCCACCAGATCGAACCCGCCGCCCGGCATGTAGAGATCGGTGATCACCAGATCGAAGGGAACCACGCTGTCGTCCAGGCAGGCCAAGCCCTGGGGTCCGGTCGCGGCCTGGATCAGCTCTACGTCCGGGGCAAGATCGACCAGGATGTGTTTCAGCGCCATCCGAATGATCGAGTGGTCGTCTACCACCAGTACACGCATTTCTTAACCCTTGCCTACTTAAGCCTGAGGTGAGCCGGACTCAATAATCCACAAAAATTCAGCCGCGATAATAGAGCGAAATGTGACGGGAGGAAAGCAACCAAAAAGTACATAAAGGGTATCTTATGGGCTGAAATGATCCTTTGGAAAATAGGGGCTTATACGTACCTAGGGAGGGTTCGTGAACCGTGTTCAGTCTTTGGGCCCTCCTGTCCCGGATGCCGCCCGCTCCCGCCGTCCGCGGACCCGGCGACCCGGCGACCCGGCAGGCCGCTGGGGGCAAGCCCGACGGTCTCCTTGGGACGACTCCAGTTTGACAGGGTACACCCGTTCGTCGGCGCCCGGACATGAGGAACGTCAACGCGTGTGGCCCCGGCGGCGAGAAAATCCACTGGACTTGCCGCGTCCGGGGGGCGCCCATGGGACCGCGGAGCGCGCCTTGACGGCGGTCAAGGCGCCACCGCCGAGACACCGTCACGATGCTGGGACACCGTCACGATCAGGACCATGCCGCACCTCAGTCTCGCCGTTCTGGCCTTTCTCGCCAGCCACCTCGTTCCCGCGATCCCGCCCCTGCGGTCGTGGCTGATCGCCAGGCTGGGCTGGCGCCTCTACCTGGGGGCCTATTCGGCCTTGAGTTTGGCTGTCCTTGGCTGGGTCGCCGTCGCCTATGCCCAGGCGCCCTACGTCGAGGTCTGGTCCTACGACCCGGCCCTGCGATGGGTGCCGGTCTGCGTCATGCCTTTGGCCTGTGTCCTCTTGACGGCGGGTCTGGTCCGCCCCAATCCGCTGTCGGTGAGCCTGTGGCCCGCCGGAGACGGTGACGCCTCGACGGATGAAGCGACGGGCGGCGTCGGGCTGTTCGGCGTGCTGCGCCATCCCGTGCCCTGGGCCTTCGCCCTGTGGGCGGGGGCGCATGCGGTGCCCAACGGCGACGCGGCGTCCCTGGTCCTGTTCGGCCTTCTGACGCTGCTGTCGTTGGGCGGCATGGTGGGACTGGACGCCAAGCGGCGCCGCGTCTTGGGGGCGGAGCGGTGGCGCGCGATGACGCGGCGACGGGTCCGCGTGAGCGGCGCGGAAGCCCTGGGCGTCCTCGCCGGACTCAGTCTGTTCGCCGTCCTGGCGATCCTCCACGCCCCGGTCATCGGCATCTCCCCCTGGCCTCCGGCCTTGATGGGCCTTACCGTGGGGCCATGACCGACGACCGCCTGACCATCGTAACGCTCAACACCTGGAAGGGGGACGGCGACTATTGGCGCCGCCTGCCGCTGATGGCCCAGGCGGTGGCCGAGGCGCGGCCCGACATCGTGTTCCTGCAAGAAGTCTTGCGGGCGCCGGAGGCCGGAAACGCAGACACCTCCGACGCGATCGCCCAGGCGACGGGCCTGATGGCCCATGACGAAGCGGCGCGGCAAGGGATGCGCGTGGTGGCCGGGCGGCGGGTCCTCAGCTGGTCGGGGCTGACCATTCTGTCGCGCCGGCCCGTGGCCGCGCATCGCCTCGACCTGCCGGTGGCGGAGGGGCGCGACTGGGACCGCCTGGCCCTGGTCGCCGCGGCGGAGACGCCGCTCGGCCCCCTGACCCTGGTCAACCTGCACCTGACCCATCCGGCCGAGGACGCGGCCATGCGCGCTCACGAGACGGCGGTGATCCTGGACCATCTGGCGGCGTTGGGCGTCGGGCGCGCCCTTCTGGGCGGCGACTGGAACGATCCCTTGGGCAGTCCGGCCCTGGACCGCGTCTTTCACGACCGCCGGTGGATCGCCACTCAGGCGGTCCAGGAGGCACGGGGAACGCTCTTTCCCACCTTTCGCGACAGCGGCGCCTGCATCGACCACCTTATCCTCCTGCAATCCGCCGACGCCGCGCCGCCCGGGTGGCGGGCGGTGGAGGCCGGGCCGGTCGGCGAGGCGGCGGTGGACGGCGTGGTTCCCTCGGACCATGTCGGCGTGCGGGCGGTCTACGCCCGAGCCTAGGGGCGCCGGTCGCCAAGCGGGCGCCGCGGATCGGCGTTCAGCCGAATCCTGTTGCATTCATATTTCAGTTTCGTTACGCCGTCCGGGATCCCGAGGCCAGACAGCAGGTATCCCGTGGCAGGCACGCCCCCTCTCGACAAGGACCTGAAGAAGATTTCGGCCCTGGAAGCCGCCGCCCGGTCGGCCGACCGGCGCCGCGCGCTCAGTTTCGGCCTCGCCTTCCTCATCCTTCTCCTGCCCTTCATATGGCTGGTGGTCGGCTCGACCCCGGGACTGTTCTATGTCCTGGCGGCGGGGGTGATCGGCGGCTACATGGCCCTGAACATCGGCGCCAACGACGTCGCCAACAACGTCGGCCCGGCGGTCGGTTCCAAGGCCCTGACCATGGCGGGCGCCCTGGTCATCGCCGCCGTCTGCGAGGCGGCGGGCGCCGTGCTGGCCGGATCGGACGTGGTTGGAACCATCGCCAAGGGCATTATCGATCCGACCGCCTTGCCCGACGCGCGGACCTTCATCCTGGCCATGACGGCGGCGCTGCTGGCCGCCGCCCTGTGGCTCAACCTGGCGACCTGGATCGGGGCGCCGGTGTCGACCACCCATTCCATCGTCGGTGGCGTCCTCGGCGTCGGCGTGGCCGCCGGGGGGCTGGGCGCGGTGAGCTGGGACACCATGGGGGCCATCGCCGCCAGTTGGGTCGTCTCGCCGGTCCTGGGGGGCGGCATCGCGGCCCTGTTCCTGGCCTTCATCAAGGCCCGCGTCCTGGGGCGGCCCGACCGTCTGGAGGCGGCGCGCACCTGGGTTCCGGTGCTGGTCGCCATCATGGGCGGCGCCTTCACCGCCTATCTCATGGCCAAGGGCGTCAAGCACGTCTGGAAGACGTCGCCGACCGTCTGGGCGATCGCCGGGCTGGTCGTCTTCGCCGCCGTCTGGGCCTTCATGCGCTGGAGCGTCGCCCGCTCTGCGGGGCGCCTGAACAACACCCGCAAGGACGTGGCCCGCCTGTTCACGGTGCCGCTGATCGTCTCCGCCGCCCTCCTGTCCTTCGCCCACGGCGCCAACGACGTCGCCAACGCGGTGGGTCCGCTGGCCGCCATCGTCGGCGCGGTCGGCGCCCTGGACGGCGGCACGGTTCTGGAGAACGCCGTGCGGGTTCCCGGATGGGTGCTGCTGGTCGGCGCCGTCGGCATTTCCCTGGGGCTGGTCCTCTTCGGTCCCAAGCTGATTCAGACCGTCGGCGAAAAGATCACCCGCCTGGATCCCATCCGCGCCTTCTGCGTCGCCTTGTCGGCCGCCGTCACCGTGTTGGCGGCCTCGGGGCTGGGGCTGCCGGTCAGTTCCACCCATATCGCCGTCGGCGGGGTGTTCGGTGTCGGGTTCCTGCGGGAATGGCACGCCAACCGTCAGGTGGCCGAACGCCCGGTGGCGCCCGCGGAGCCGACCAATCCCGCAAAGGCGGCGAAGAAGGCCGAGAAGACGCGCCGTCGTCGCTTGGTCCGTCGCCAGTACATGCTGACCATCGCCGCCGCCTGGGTCGTCACGGTGCCGCTGGCCGCCGTTCTGGCCGCCGCCCTGTTCCTGGCCCTGTCCTGGGTCCTGGCCTGAGGTCGGGCCTGGGCCGCGCGCCGAGGCATTGAACTTTTTGTTACGCCGCCCTTAGGGCTTGCGCCGACCGGGCCTTCGGGGCAAGACCGGTACACTCCGTTTCGTTCCTTGGTCCATGGTATCGCTGGAAGGCAAGGTCGCCCATGTCCGGTCGTCTCATCCCCGCCGTCTGTCTGACCCTGACCGTCGCCGTCTGCGGCCTGGTCGCCGCGCCCGCGGCCCGCGCCTTCGACCGTGACGCCATCCGGGTCGTCGGCTCGTCGACCATGTACCGTATGACCGCCCGCGTGGCCGAGGACTTCGGCCGCGCCACCATGGGCACGACGCCGGTCGTGGAATCCACCGGGTCGGGGGGCGGCTTCAAGCTGTTCTGCCAGGGACTGGGGGGACACACGCCGGATGTCGCCGCTGCCTCGCGCATGATCGCGGAAAGCGAGGCCGCGGCTTGCGCCGCCAACGACGTCCACGATGTGGTCGAACTGCCGGTCGGCTTCGGCGGTGTGGTCGCCGTGACCGCCCAGGACGCGCCGGATCTGGCGCTGACCCGGCGCCACATCTGGCTGGCCATCGCCGAAAGCGTGCCGGTGGGCGGCGAGATGGTGCCCAATCCCTACACCTCCTGGCATGATGTCGATCCGGCCTTGCCCGACCTGCCGATCCAGGTCTACGGTCCGCCGCCGACCTCGGGCACCCGTGATGTCCTGGTCGGGCTGGTCATGGAGCCACCGTGCCTGGACGACGCCGTCGTCAAGACGCTGCCCGAGGCCGAGCGCCTGCCTACCTGCAAGCGGGTCCGTGAAGACGGCGTCTATGTCGCCGCCGGGGAGTTCGACGACAATCTGGCCCGCCGCGTCCAGGCCAATCCCAAGGCGATCGGCATCGTCGGGTTCCATGTCCTGGAAGAGAACCTGGGCCTTAAGGCGGCGTCCATCGACGGCGTGACGCCGACCTTTTCCAGTATCCTGGGGGGGCGCTACCCGCTCGTCCGTCCGCTCTACATCTACGTGAAGGGCGATCACGCGGGCCGCGTCGATAACCTGAAGGCCTTCGTTCAGGCCTATGTGAGCGACGCCGCCATCGGTCCCGAGGGCTATCTGACCGACATCGGCCTGGTGCCTCTGCCGGCCTCCGAGCGGGCCGCCACCCAACGCAAGGCGGCGACCCTTCGCGACTGAGCGGCGCGGCGGACCCCGGTCAGAGCCTCAGGTCGTAGGTGATGGCCGAGCCGCGGCTGTCGAAGGCGACCTTGAGCAGCCGTCCGTCGGCGTCGAACCAGAAACCGCGCGTCAGGCCGCCGGTGGCGTCGAAGCGGCGGGCGGCCATCCGGCTGTTTCCGATGACCACCTCTTCGGTCACCGGACCGCTGAAGGCGACGTCGAGCACCGTCCCGTCATAGATGGACAACAGGCGCGACCGGGTCGTATTGGCCGGATTCCAGTTGTCGTGGAGCAACGTGTCGCCGGGCAGGGTGAAGGTGCCGTCGTCCGCCGTCACCTCCAGCCCGTCACCCTTGGCGACGGCGCGCACCACGTGCGGCGTGCCGTCGTCGTCCGTGGTGCTGGTCAGCGAGGCGAGGCGGTCGCCGGACCAGACCTCGGTCGCCTCGTGGGTGAAGCGGAAAGCGGTGATGAAGGCGACCTTGACGGCGATGTCGGTGACGAAGCTGACGTCCTGGCCGTCGGCGGTGGGGCTGAAGCGGATGGCGTGCTCGCCGATGGTGTCGCCGTCGCGCTTGACGGTATAGACCAGGGCGCTCGGCTGGAGCGCCTTGCCGGGGCGGGTGGCGAGCGCCAGCAGGCCGAGGCCCGAGGCGGTCAGAAAGGTGCGTCTGGTCAGGGGCGTCATGATGGATGGTTCTCCCTAGGGTTCGGCTCCTCCTGGGCGGGAGCCTTGACGCATAGGGCAACAGAGCCAGGGAAAAGGCGTCAAGCCGTCGCCTCTTACCGTTAGGTTAGGGCGCTTCCCTAGCGTCTTCCTGGGTGTTCGCCCCCGAGTCCGCCGCCGGATGCAACTCACCGGTGATCTGGCTGGCCGCCGGGACGGGGATGAAGGCCTCCTTGACCTCCGGTTCGGCGGGGGCGCGACGGGCCAGGCGCCACAGGGTGAAGGCGGCGATCACGGCGGCGACGGCCCCAGCGTAGAGGAACAGGCCCGCTGGGCCGGTCGCCTCCATGGCGGCGGCGGCGATCATCGGCCCGACGGCGGATCCGGCGGACCAGGCCAGGAGAAGGGACGCCGTGGCGGCGACCATCTGGCTGCGCCCGGCGCGGTCTCCGGCGTGCGCGATGCAGACCGAATAGATGCTCAGCGACGGCGCCGCCCACAGGGCGATGGCCACCCAGGCGACCCAGTCCGGCAGGGGCGTCAGCAGGCCCGTCCCGGCGGCCAGGAATCCCATGACGCTGGCCAGCAGGGCGCCGCCGACGATGACCCGGCGCCGGTCGACGCGGTCGGACAGCCATCCCATGGGCCATTGGCCGATCAGACTGCCCGCCTGCAAGGCCACCATCAGCCCGGCGACGGCGACGGCGGTCAGGCCGATCTGCGTTCCCCAGGCGGGCGCCATGGCGATCACCGCCGCGTTCATCAGGCCGGTGGCGAAGGCGCCGGTGACGGCGGCGGGGGCGACGCGGAACAGCTCCCGCAGGCGCATGGGATTGGGATCGGGCGGGCTGGGCGACGGCGAGCGCGTCCCGGCGACCGGGATCAGCGAGGCCGAGACCAGCGCGGCGATGATCAGGATCGGCCCGTATCCCTGGAAGGACGCCACGGTCAGGACCAACGGGCCGGTCATCTGGGCCAGCTTGGTCATCAGCGCGTAGACGGACAGGATGCGGCCCCGATAGTCCTGCGGCGCGCGGTCGGCGATCCAACTGTCGCCGGTGGTCAGAAGCCCGGCGAAGCACAGGCCGGTGACGACGCGCAGCACCGTCCACAGGGTGGTGTCCACGGTCAGGGTGAAGGCCAGGGTGGCGATGCTCAGTCCGGCGGCGCAGACGGCGTAGGTGCGGATGTGGCCGATGGCGCCGATCAGTCGCCCGGAGAGCAGGCAACCGGCCAGGAAGCCCGCCGCGTAGCCGGTGGCGACGATGCCCACGTCCAGGGCGGTGAATCCCGTCTCCAGCAGGCGCAGCGGCAGGATGACCACGAGAATGCCGTTCGCCCCCTGCAACAGGGTGACGCCGACGATGATGGCGAAGAGCGATGCCAGGGGACCGGCGGTTCGGGGGCGCGACATGGGTATCAGGTGCCATGGCGCGGCGCCGCTGTCCAGGGGGCTTGGGAGGCCCGCCGTCCGCGCCGGGCGCGCAGCGGGTTTGCATTTTCTGCGCGTGGGTTGTAGGTCGGAATGCGCTTCAATGACATCACCGGCAGCGTCGCCGGACGACCGCCCGCGCCAATGGGGTCCCATGCTTGAGATGATCTCGCAGATTCCTGAATCGGCGGCCCTGCGCGCCGCCTTTTCCGCCTCCTACGAGGAAGCCTCGGTGGCCTTTCGGGCCGCCGCCCAAGCCAACGGCCTGGAGGTGGAACGCCGCCGGCATCCCAAACGGGGACCGGGAGGCGAAGCCCTGAGTTGCGATGTCGCCTGGGCCGGTCCGCGCGCCGCGCGCCGGGTCCTGGTGGTGGTGTCGGGAACCCACGGTGTCGAGGGGTTCTGCGGTTCCGGGATCCAGGTCGATTGGCTTCTGGGGGGTGGCGCCGACCGTCTGCCGGACAACGTCGGAGTCCTGCTGGTCCATGCCATCAATCCGCACGGATTCGCCTGGCTGCGGCGGGTCACGGAATGCGGGGTCGATCTCAACCGCAACTTCGTCGACTTCACCCAGCCCTTGCCCGCCGACGAAGGCTACGCCGATCTCGCCGACGTGGTCGTGCCGTCGGCCCTGGACGGCGCGGCGCGGCGGAGCGCCGACGAGCACTTGTGGAAAATTCGCGACAAGATGGGCGACGCGGCCTTCGAGACGGCGCTGTCCAGCGGCCAGTACAGCCATCCCGGCGGCCTGTTCTACGGCGGGCACGAACCGTCCTGGTCGCGCACCGTCCTCCAGGGGCTGGCCCTTGACTACGGACTGGCCGACCGGGGGGCGCTTTGCGTCGTCGACCTGCATACCGGCCTGGGTCCCTTCGGCTACGGCGAGCTGATCTGCGATCACGCGCCGGGCAGCGCCTCCACCGAGCTGGCCCGCGACTGGTTCGGCGCCTCGGTGACGGAGCCGTTGCTCGGCACCTCGACCTCCGGGCCGAAACGGGGCCTGAGCGATTATTTCTGGCACGGTCTGGTCGGCGATCACGGCTGCATGCTGACCCTGGAATTCGGCACCTGGCCGTTCCAGGAGATCTTCGACGCCCTGCGGGACGACCACTGGCTGGCCTCCACCGTGCGGCGCTGCGACGACGTGGACTGGGACGCCCGCGACACCCGCAAGGTGAAGAAGCGTCTTCGTCGGGCCTTCTACCCGGAGACGCCGGACTGGCAGGAGATGGTCCTGTTCCGGGGACGGCAGGTGGTGCGGCAGGCGCTGGCGGGCTTGTCCGCGGCGATCGTTTAGCGGACGATCTTTCCCATGACGACGCTTGATCTGCGTCCGGCGCGCCCGGACGACGTTTCCGCGTTGGTGGCGTTGGAAAACGCCACCTTCGACAGCGACCGCCTGTCGCGGCGCAGCTTCCTGTGGATGCTGACCCGCGGCAAGGCCGCCCTGATCGTCGCCGAGGACGCCTCGGGGGCGCTGGCGGGCTACGTCCTGGTGTTGTTCCATGCCGGAACCTCGCTGGCCCGCGTCTATTCCCTGGCCGTCGCCGCGGTCGCGCGCGGGCAGGGCCTGGGGGAGCGGTTGATGCGCGCCGCCGAGGCCGCCGCCGTCGAGCGGCAAGCCGTCGCCATGCGCCTGGAGGTGCGGCGCGACAACGCCGGGGCAATCGCCCTTTACGACCGCCTGGGCTATCGGCCCTTCAAGGTCGTGCCCGACTACTACGAGGATCATATGGAAGCCCTGCGCTTCGAAAAGGTCCTGCACCCGACCCATGGCGAGGGCGCGGCGGTCGACGTGCCGCTGTTCGCCCAGACCACCCCCTTCACCTGCGGACCGGCCTGCCTGATGATGGCCCGCGCCGCCCTGGATCCCGACGTCGCCCTGGACGCCCGCGACGAATTGCAGGTGTGGCGCGAGGCGACCTCCATCTACATGGCCTCGGGCCACGGCGGCTGCGGTCCCCTTGGGCTCGCCCTGGCGGCCTGGCGGCGGGGCCTGCGGGCCGAGGTGTGGCTGTCCCAGGACGGACCGCTGTTCACCGATACCGTGCGCGACCCGGCCAAGAAGCAGGTCATCGAGCGGGTGCACGAGGACTTCGCCGCCCAGGTGGCCGAGACCGACATCCTCCTCCATCCCCGGTCCGCCGACGAGGCGGTCCTGACCGAGGCCATGGCCGGAGGCGGCCTGCCGCTGGTCCTCATCAGCCAGTACCGCATGGCGCGCGAGAAGGCCCCGCATTGGGTGTTGCTGACCGGGTACGATGATCGTTTTTTCTATGCCAACGATCCCGACGTGGATGAAGATCGTCACCTGACGCCGACCGACTGCGCCGACGTGCCCATCCGCCGCGCCGACTTCACCCGCATGGCGCGCTATGGAAAAAGCAAGCTGCGCGCCGCCGTCGTCGTCTATCCCCGTTCACCGTCCGGTCGCGGACCCAGGGAGACGACCTGAGCCATGCCCAACGTTCTGATCCTCGTCGACCAGCCCGATGACTTCCGGGGCGAGACCGCCGGGCGCGTCGTCATGGACGTGCGGGACTACATTCGCGGCGGCATGCCGTCGGGCCGCAAGGCGATGAAGATCATCAACCTGTCCCGCGACTACGCCTACCTGGGCTACGGCTATTATGCCTCGCTGCTGGCGGCGGCCCGCGGGCACCGGGTCATTCCGTCGGCCGTGACCCTGGTGGACATGGCCCAGCGGGGGCGCCAGTGGTCGGCCATCCAGGACCTCGACAAGACCCTGGAAAAGACCATCGCCCGCCTCAAGGAGCCGCCGGACGGCCCGTTCACGCTGACCGTCTTTTTCGGACGTCCCGACGATTCCCGGTTCTCCCTGCTGGCTCAGAAGGCCTTCGACCGCTTCCGGTGCCCCATCCTGCGCCTGCGGGTGAAGTGGGACGCGCGCTTCGCCGATATTCCCGGCGGCGGCTGGTATGTGCAGGGGGTGAAGCCGCTCAGCGTCCGCGACCTGCGGGCCGATCTTCGGGACGACTTCTGGGCGGCGCTGGACGCCTACACCAAGGTCGGCTGGCGCGCCCCGAAGGCGGCCAAGACGCCGCGCTGGACGCTGGCCGTCCTGCACGATCCGAAGGAAGAGTTCGGTCCCTCCGACCCCGGCGCCCTGCGCAAGTTCCTGCGGGTCGGCGCCGAACTGGGGCTGGCCGTGGAGCTGATCACCAAGAAGGACTACAGCCGCCTGGCCGAATACGACGCCTTGTTCATCCGCGAGACGACGGCCATCGACCACCACACCTTCCGCTTCGCCAAGAAGGCCCAGGACGAAGGCATGCCGGTGATCGACGATCCGCTGTCCATCATCCGCTGCACCAACAAGATCTATCTGGCCGAGCTGCTCCAGTCCAACGGCATTCCGACGCCCAGGACGGTCATCCTGGGGCGGCGCACCCTGCTCAAGGCGGAAGAGCAGCTGACCTATCCCATGGTCCTGAAGATCCCCGACGGGTCGTTTTCGCGCGGTGTGGTCAAGGTCGCCGACCGGGCCGAGCTTCTGGCCAAGTCCAAGGTCCTGTTCGAGGATTCCGACCTCATCCTGGCCCAGGCCTTCATGCCCACCGATTTCGACTGGCGGGTGGGCGTGCTGAACGGCCAGCCGCTGTTCGTCAGCCAGTACCAGATGGCCCGCGACCATTGGCAGATCTACAAGCACGACGCCAGCGGCAAGGCCGAAAGCGGCGGCTTCAAGACCGTGCATGTGGAAGAGGCCCCGGCGGAGGTCATCGACGTCGCCGTGTGGGCCGCCCGCCTGATGGGCGACAGCCTCTATGGCGTCGACATGAAGCAGAACGGCCAGGGCGTCTTCGTCATCGAGGTCAACGACAACCCCAACATCGACAGCGGGGTCGAGGACCTGAAGATGAAGGACGAGCTGTACCGCCGGGTCCTGAAGGAGTTCATCCGCCGCCTGGAGCATCGCTGAGGCGCGCCGGTGCTCCGTCTTGACCCACCCGGACGCAGGGTTTATGTCTCGCGGTCAATACTCTCCACAGTGGATGAACGCCGATGATCAAGGTGGTGCGGGCCAAGCTGCATGGCCTGTGGGTGACCGACGCCGAATTGCATTACCACGGATCCATTACCCTGGACCCGGTGCTGTGCGAGCGCGCCGGGATCTATCCCCTGGAATTCGTCGAGATCTGGAACAAGGCGTCGGGCGCCCGCATTTCCACCTATGTGATCTACGGCGAGCCGGGATCGCGCTGCTGCATCCTCAACGGGGCCGCCGCCCGCACCTGCCAGGCCGGGGACGAGGTCATCATCGCCGCCTCCAGCTACGTTCAGCCGCATGAGCTTTATACCCTGGAGCCGCGCGTCCTGACCTTCCACCGCGACAACACCATCGCCTCGGAACTGAGTTACCGGGTCCATGAATCGCCGGAGCGCGCCTTCAACTTCACCATCCAGGAAGAGGCGGTGATCGACGAGGCCGCCGCCAAGGCCGCCTTGGACCGCAAGCGCGACGCCCTGAAGCGGGACCTGATGGCGGCCGGCCTGTCCGAGCACAAGGCGCTGGACATGGTCGCCAAGCACGTCGACGAACACGGCTGAACGGCGATGACGGGTCGCCGGGTGTCGGCGCGGGGGGCGCCATGAACTACCGCCATGCCTTTCACGCCGGGAACTTCGCCGACGTCTTCAAGCACGCGCTGCTGGCGCGCGCCATCACCCACCTGAAGAAGAAGGACAAGCCGTTCTTCCTGCTGGACACCCACGCCGGGGCCGGGCTCTACGACCTGCGCGGCGAGGAGGCGGGCCGGACCGGCGAATGGAACGACGGCATTGGGCGGCTTCTGGATCTGGCGGAAGCGCCGCACCCCGACCTTTCGCCCTATCTGGAGGCCGTGCGGGCCGAGGGCGAAGGCCGCTATCCCGGCTCGCCGCGCCTGGCGCGGCGCCT
>CAZFRK010000008.1:0-23138 GCA_964521375.1 uncultured Rhodobacterales bacterium | reverse complement strand
CCAGCGGGTCGCTGTAGGCCGCGGCCAAAAGGAAGAGCTTCCAGTTGGCCATCGCCTTCTGCAACAGGGTGGGCGGTCGCTTCCGCTGTTGAAGGTAGTGTCGCCAGAGCCTGGACCGGACGGGGTGGCGCGTGAGCGGCTTGGCCTTGTAGCGGTGGCGCGGGGGGCGGGGCGCCTGGCCTTCGGCCTGGACCTTTGGCGGCTCGTAGGCCCCCAGCCGCTTCTCCAGCGCACCCTTGCCGCACGAGCGATCGAGCGCACTGGCCTTCATCGCCTGTTTGCCCTTGGCCTCGACGAAGGCCAATCCGTTGGCGCGCGGCTTCAGGCGCACGTCGAAGGCCGCCAGATGCTCATGGACGGCCTGCCAGGACGCGGCCTCGCGGACGCCCTTCAGGATCTCGTCCTTGTGGTCCAGCATGTACCGCTGGAAGGACTGTTGCCACGTTTGGGCCTCGTAGCCGCGGGCCTCGGCGCTCAGGCCGTTGGCGCCGGGCGGGCGGTCGGACTTGCCGGGATCTCGGGCCAGGTCGTATGTCCGCTCCATCGTCCGGCAGACCTGTTCCAGGGTCTTGAAGTCGCGGAAGGGCGTGTGGACCTTCAGCGTCGCAGGGTGGACCTTGTTGATGGCGATGTGCAGGTGATAGTGGTCCGTGTTCCGGTGCGTCGCGGCGATGCGTTGGTGGTCGCCGAAGCCCAGGGCCTCGGCGAAGTCGCGCTCGATCTCCTTGAGGGCCTCCGCGGACAGCCTGTCCTCCTCGCCGGGCCGGAAGGAGACGACCAAATGGTAGGTCTTGTCGTCGACGCCCGGCTTGAGGCGCCGGACGGCCTCGGCTTCGGTGAGCGCGGTCTCCAGGTCCTCGATGCCGTCACCGGCGTCGAAGTTGGACATCCAAAGCTTGTCCAGCTTCTCGCCCTTCTCCTTCGCGGCGGCGACGTACCGGCCCAGGCCGGTGAAGTTGTCCGGAATCTTTGGGTTCTTCTGAACGCGCTTGGCGATCATGCGCGCCTCGGCATGATCGACGCGCGGATCTCGCCGACCGCCGCCTTGAGGCCGCGTTGTGTCTCGCCGATCTCGCTGGCCAGCACCTTGAGGCGTGGCGTCAGCTCATCGTCCGCCGCCTCGTCGATGGCCAGCTTGAAGAGGTTGCCGAGGCGCGCCAGGTCCGCGTTGACCTTCAGAAGGTCTCGGATGCCGTGCCAGGCGTCGAAGTCTTGCGGGTCGGGGACGCTGTAGGCCATGACCAGGCGCCGCAGGAGATCCGACCGGGACACCTGGAGGCGGTCGCAGAGACCGTCCAAGTGGACCTTCTCCGCGTCGTCCAGATAGGTTTTTACCGTGTGACGATCCGTGGGCATGGCGGGCCTACGGCTCCAGGCCTTGCGCGCGACTGTTCTTCGGGGTCGCCTCCAGGCCCAGGGCCTTCCGTTGAAGGGCCGTATAGACCTTTTCCGCCGTCCTCATGGTCTGCTTTCGGGCATCCAGGACGGCTTTCTCCTCGGGATCGAGGCGGGATTTGTCCTGGTTGAGCAGGCGGGCGGCGTGGGCGGCGAAGAACTGGCGGGCTTCGTCGTGGGGCAGGGCACCCTTGCGGTTCTTGGGCAGGCTGTGTGCCTCGTCCACGGCCCGATAGGCCTTGGGGTCCCGGACCAGGCCGACGTGCTTCTCCGCCGACCCAAGCTCAGCCAGGGCGGCGGTGAGGCTTCCTTCCATCGCCGGGCTGTTGGAGTGCCGCTCAAGGTCGTTTTCAAGAAAGGACCGTTCCACCGTGAGAATGGCGTCCAGGTCGCCGCTCTGGCCTACTTGCTTTACCAGGGTGAGCATCTTCATGCGGGTGGTCACAAGATGACGGGCCGGAACCGTGCGGCGCGCCGCTTCCATGGCCCCGCCTTCGCGGGTGAAGAGGCCGTCAAGCGTCTCGATCAAGCCAGTCTTTTCCATAGGCCTTCTCCGCGGGTTCGATCCGGAAGCCCATCTCCCGAATCCACTCGGCGCCGTACCGCTTTTTCAGTCGCATGAGGCTGTAGGCAGGCAGTTCCGCCTTGGCCAGCCACTCCCATTCGGCCTTTCGGTCGCCAGCTTCGGCTGCGGCATGGGATTCCCAGAGCGCGAGCATGTTCTCATCCAATCCGACCTTCTCTTCGTCGCTCAGGTAGCTCTTCGGCATGATGTCCTCCGGTGTGCGATGTCGTGCCGACAGTTTATCGCGATGCGGAAGCCGGAGCCAACGGCCACCGGCTTCCGCGCCGTGATCAGACGGCCATCGCCTGTTGGGGGCGGTCGCTCGGCGCCAAGGTCTTGGCGGTGGTGGATTGCTCCAACGCCTCCTTCAGGATGCCCTTGAGCGGAACCGGCCCGCGCGACTTCTCCAGGTCGTTCCAGTCGGTCAGTCCGGCGGCCTTCTCCGACCGCGTGAAGGGCGGGACGATGATGCCCGCGCCGACGGCTCGCGCCGCCGCGTTGGCCTTGATCAACCCCGCGTTGCCCTTCTTGACGGCATGATCGTCGTCGGCGGCGATCACCAGCGGGCGGCCCCTGTCGGCCAGAGAGCGGGCGACGGGTTCCAGGTTTCCCGCATCGAAGGCGACCGCCACGGGCTGGCGCGACGCCCGGTTCAGCGTGGAGGCGGTCGCGAAGCCCTCGGCGAGCAGCATCGGACCCGTCTTCTCGCCGTCGATCACATGCATGAGACCCGTCTTGCGGCCCTCCTTGAGGAACCGCTTCGTGCCGTCCGGCTGGATGACCTGAAGGTTCCAGATGTACCCCTTGCCGTCATGCATGGAGACGAGAAGGTTCCCCTTGTCGTCCACTCGAAGCTCCTTTCCTTCGACGCCCTTGGCCTTCAGGTACGGGTGGTCGGCGGGCGCGGTCGCCGCGTTGGCCCAGATCCCGTAAGCCCGCTTGGCCACGGCCTGGTGCCGCTCCCGCATTTCACGATCATGGTCCGCCTTGCGCGCCGCCGCCTCCGCCTTCAGGCGGTCACGCTCCGCCGGGTCCAGCGGATTGCCGGTGGCCACCCACTGCACGGCCTTGTCGCCGGTCTTGTAGTTCATGATCTGCCCGGCGGGCCTGCCGTCCAGGAAGCCGCGATAGGAGCCGCTGATCTTGCCCTTGGCGTCGTCTTCGACGGGCACGCGGTGCCATCGTCCATCCATCATCGGAGCGCCTTCGAGAACCAGACCGTTGGCGCGGAGCGCTTCGGCGAACTCGGCTTCCGCCGAGGGCGGTTCGGCGACCGGCGCCTTGGCGGCCTGGGCGTCCGGAACCCACTTGGCCAGGGGCGCGGTGTCCACGCCCTCGGGGGCGTACCAGGACTTCCGGCGGCGGTCCCATTTCGCGCCCAGGGCCTTCGCGGCGTCCTTCTCGGCATAGGGCACGGCTAGATAGATGCGGTCGGTCCTGTCGCCCATCGTCTTTTCCTCCTGACGCGCCTGTGGCGCCTTGGCGGCGGCTTTCTGGTCCGGCGACCATTTGCTCAGGGCGGCCACATCCGCCCCCTCGGGCGCGTACCAGGCCTTCCGCTCCGGGTCCCACCGGGCGCCGGCCGCCTTGGCCTGGTTCTTCTCCGCGAACGGGACATCGAGATAGACCGCCGTCTTGGCGGTCACGACCTGGTCCGCCGACTGGACAAGCTCTTTCTCGGGGTCCCGCGCGAAGGCGCGGACCACGTCGTGCTGAAGCTGGTCCATCGGCCGGACCCAGGCGGGACGGTCGCGCAGGTGGTCCGGGATGAGCGGATGGTGGTGCATCATCACGCTCAGCAGGTCGCGGTTCAGTTCCGATCGTCCCGCGAGGTCGGCCATCCCGGAGAGGATGCGCTCTTGCTCCGCCCGTCCCCGGCGGCGGGTGTTGGGGTCGTCGGCATAGTCCCAGTTCCAATCGTGGCGCCCGACCGCGCTGAACATTTCCGACAGAGCGGCGCCTTCCGGCGCCTGTGTCCGTTCGGCGGCCAGAACCATCCAGTTGGTCTCCGCGATGGCTGCGGTGACGGTCGCCTCGGTCAAGGCCTCCAGCTGGCCGAACCTGTGTCGAAGCATGGGGCGGTCGCCCTCCGGGACCCGCGCCAGCGCGTCTTCTCCAAGCGCCCTCTCAGCGTCCACGCTTTCGGCCCCGCTCGGTTCCATGCCGAGCGACAGGCCGGAACGGGCCTGCTCGGCCAGCCACGCCTGAAGCGGCGACCGTTCGACCTCCCCGCGCTCGGTCAGGAAACGGGAACCATCCGGAAAAACGAAGGCCGGTTCGCCCTTTTCGAAAATCCCGCCGTGGGTCGCGCAGACTTCATGCTCGGCTTCCCTTAGCGCACGAATGGCGTCCATTCCCTGGCCATCGACCTCGGCCAGGGTGTCGGCCAGCGCGGAAACGACCTGGTGCGCCCGACTGCCGACAGGCGGCTCGTTCGCGCCGTCGTTCAGGATGTAGCGCGTGCCGTCGGTGAAGACGTAGGAATCGGACGGCTTGTTGAAGACGCCGTTGAACGCCGCGACTTGCCGGTCGACGGCCTCTTCCCACATGGACACAGGGTCATCGCCGACATCCGCCCCTTCCAGCCGGTCGGCATGCGTGGCGTCGATGGCCGCGGCGGCGGCTTCCGCCATGGACGGCGCCACGCCCACGAGCCGCACGGCGCCGTCGCCCGCCTGCTCAATCGTGGCCGCTTGACCCATCCGACGGGCATCGACCAAGCGGGCGATGGACACAGCGTCGAAGTCGAGACCGGCCAGATCATGGGCCACCAGGTGCTGTCCGATCTTCTGGACCGCGTAGCGGTCCTCGACGTGGACGATGGGGCCGGTGTACTGCCCCGGCGCCGGAGGTCCATCCAGGACCAGGTCGGTCTCCTGGAGACGGTCGCGGGCCAGCTCCAGCGCGTCGCGGGGCCGCGGCGGCGCCGCCTCACCGGCCAGACGCAGCGCGGTCCCGAGATCCGCCGCCGTCATTCCCTTTTCGGCGGCGTAGTCCACCAGTGGCGTCAGACCACCGAAGATTTCGATGGCCTGGTCCGTCTCGATTTCCAAGGCGTCGTTGGCGATCCGGGCGATGGCGCCGCCCAGCGAGGGCAGGGCGGCGGACTGCGTCGCTTCCTGGGCCTGAGGACGGGTCTGGACGAGCGTGGGCCGCAGCTCCGGCTCCATGACCCAGGTCCGGATCTTCTCCGCGTCGCGCGCGGCGGCGAACAGCAGGTTGTGATCCTCTTTCAGCGCCTTCAGCCAGAATTCCACATAGGAGGCGTGTCGCTCAGGATAGTGACCAAGGCCCAGTTCGGTGGAGACCATGAAGGCCGCCATTTCTGCGCGCAGCTCTTCCTTGGCGTAGTCGTCGGACCCGCGCGGGCCGAAGGTGCGCCCCAGGCGGCTTTCGTGGCCGGTGGCGTGCCCCAGCTCATGCAACGCCGTCGCATAGTAGTCGTAGGCGCTCTTGAAGGCGGCCTGAGGAGGCAGATGGATTTCGTCCCGGGCCGGAACATAGAACGCACGGTCCCCCTGATCGTGATGGATCGGGACCTTTCCGGCGGCGAGGATCTTCTCGGCCTCCTGTACCGGCTCGAAGGTCGGCTCCGGCGCCTGGAACGGGGCCAGGCCGTCGATCTGCTCGGCGTTGAAGACGACTGCATGGAAGACGCGCGGTCGGTCCAGGCGGACCTCCCGCATCCGGGGCTTGCCGTCCTCGCCGAGAATGGGCTTGCCGTCCTCGTCGGTCATCGGGACCCGGTCGGTCCACTTCCAATATTCGACTTGCGTCCCCCTTTCGCCCTTGCGCACGGCGGCGTCGGCCTTCTGCGCTTGGCGATAGGTCATCCAGCGCGGATCGGCGTGACCTTGCAGATCCAGCCACCACGCATTGATGCCCCGATAGTTCCGGTCGGTGAGCGGGTTGAAAGGGGCCGAGCGAATGACGCCCGGCGTCCACGGTTTTTGCCAGGGCGCCGTGCCCGCCTCGATGTGACGAATCATTTCCTCGGCGACCGCCTGCCTGAAATTCGGCTTAGCCATGATCCGCCTCCTCTTCGTCGTCGGTCGGGTCCAGACCGTCGAAGAGGCTGTCGAGCGCGTCTTCTTCGGTCATGGCGTCTTCCTCGAACGCTCCCATCCAGTCCGCCACGTCGGGATCGACCGGGACCGGACCTTTCTCCGAGGCGGACGCGGCGGCCTCCGCCGCCAGGCGCAGGTAGTCTTCTTCGGCGATCACGGACGTACCCGTCTGTTGGTTAGGCATGATTCCTCTCCTCGTCGTCGTTGGTGGATGCGGCGGCGCCGCCGCGCGGCGCCGGGATGGCGGCGCGTTTCAGCAGCTCCTTGTTCTGGAAGTAGAGATCTTGGCGCCCCCGGATCGGTGGGCCACCGGCGGTGAAGATCAGGGCCTCGCCCGGCACCATCCGGCCTCGCTGTTTCTCCATGGCGCCGAGGCGCATGCATTCGTCTGGTGTCAGCAGGGGCCGTCCCGTCTCTTGGACCGAGTCCGAGACCGAGCCGATCTCGCCCAGGCGGCGACTGCGCGACTTGCGTCTCTGCACTACCGTCGTCTTGCCGGTCATGTCCGATAACACCTTCGCCGTCTCGATCTTGTTGGGCGCGAAGGCGATACGGACATGGCAGTTGGACATGATCGACTCCTCACGCCCGTAGGCCTTCTGAAGCTGACTGATGTCCTGGACGATGATGAAGGCCTTCAGGCCGTATCCGGCGATGAAGGCCAGGGCGCGCTCGAAGATCTCCAGCTTGCCGATGGCGGTGAACTCATCGAGCATCAACAGCAGGCGGTGCTTGTAGTGCGCCACGCTCCGCCCGCCGTCGAACTCCATCCGTTCGGTCAGTCGTCGCAGGAAGAGGTTCATGATGATGCGGATCAGCGGTCGCAGGCGGTCGAGGTCGGACGGCCCGACCACCAGGTAGAGCGCCGCGGGCGCCTCGCCGTTCATCAGATCATCCAGCCGGAAGTCGCTGACCGCCGTGTTGCGGGCAACGATGGGGTCCGCGTAGAGCGCCAGTTCGGTGATGGCGTTGGAGTGGACGCCGGAGCGTTCCTGCGGCGCCTTGATCAGCATGCGGTTGGCGCCGCGACGGACCTCCCGGTCGACATCCTTCGACCCATGCTCGTAGTCGATCATGTCTCGCAGAAGGGTCGCGAAGCTGTCCTCGCAATCGGCGTCGGCGGTGATGCCCGAGACAAAATAGTTCACGTCGTCCAGGCAGGCGTCGCGGCCTTCCTCCTTGATCACCCGGTAGACCACATGCAGCAGGACCACGGACAGCCAGCCCCAGCCCTCCTTCTGCCAGTAGTCCCGGAGGCCCTTGCCGTCCGGGTCGATGATCATCGACGCGATGTTCTGGCAGTCGGCGATCTCGCGTCCGTTGCCCAAGCGAACTTCCGCCAACGGGTTGAACCGAATGCTGGCGGTCGCGGCGGTCGGCTCGAACTTCAGGACGCGGTGGCCCTGGCTGGCGCGCCAGCCCGCCGTCAATGCGTGGTTCTCGCCCTTGATGTCGAGAACCAGAACACTCTCCGGCCAGGTGAGAAGCGTCGGCAGGATCAGGCTGACGCCCTTACCCGACCGGGTGGGGGCGAACGCCATGACGTGTTCGGGACCGTCGTGACGCAGCGTCTTGGTGCCGAAGACACTTGGCCAGCCGCCGACGACCACACCTTTCTCCGCGAAGAGACCGGCCTTCTTCACGTCCGCGCGCGTGGCCCACTTGGCCGTACCGTGCAGCTCATCGCCGCCTCTGCCGCCGGACGTGGTGCGGTTGCCCGCCCGCGCCAGGGCCACACCCGCCGTCATCATGACCAGAAAACCAATGGTGCCGATCTGGAAGGCCGACCAGGTCAGCTCAGGCGGTAGTCCGGCGGGATGGACGGCGCGGGCGGCGAGCCACGTCCACCAGCGCGGATCGAGCGGGTCGAAGCCGACCGCCTCGTGCCACCGCCACAGGATGGTGGCGATGGACGCCAAGAAGATCACGGGAAGCGTCATGCGGAGAGCCGTCATCGCGCGCCCTCCTGTCCGTCTTGCAGGACGTAGCGGTCCTTACGTGGTTCCCAGATGTCGGAGATGCGGCGGAAGCCGTCCTTGTCGCGGCGAATCTGAACAACCACGTCGACCAGTTCCGACAGGAACTCAGGGACGCGCGGCATGGTCTCGCCCGCCCAGGCGATGTTCTGGTCGAACTTCCTGTGAATGGCTTGCCACGGGCTTTCGGCGTGGATGGTGCACATGAAGCCGGTGACGCCAGAGTTGAGCGCGGCCAGCGCGGCGAAGGCGTTCTGCGTGCTGATCTCGCCGAACAGGATGTGGTCGGGCGTGATACGCGTCAGGTGATCATAGAGTTGCCGCCACCCGAGCATTCCGGCGCCGGTATCTGCCTCGCGCGCCGCGAGAAGGCCGACACCGTCCCAGAACCGTTCTATGTGAAGCTCCGGCGTGTCCTCGACCGCGACCACCCTGCGGTGCGGCTCGATGATGTTCAGGATCATGTTGAGTAGGGTGGTCTTTCCGGTATTCGTGGCGCCCGAAATCACCATGTTCGCCTCGGCCTCGACGGCCTCGACCAGGTAGGCGCGGATCGTGTCGGACACCCCGGCCTGTTCCCACGTGGGCGTGAACGCGTGCTTGCAGCGGATGGCCAAGCTCAGGCCGGTGCGCACCGACGCGCCGACCAGGACCTCGAAGCGGTGGCCGCCCGGCAAGACGCAGGACAGCTTGGGACTCTGGTCGGGGTCGAAGGTCAGGCCGTTGGCGTTGGCCAGGCTGCGCGCGATGCTTTCCACCGCGGCCAGGGTCAGGGCCGCGTCCTCCACGACCCGCTTGCCCTCGCCGCGCCGGTCGGTGACGATCCGACCGGCGCGGTTCATGCGGATCTCCACCGTCACCGGGTCCGCGTAGTGCGTTTCCAGCGGCGCCAGGATGCGCCGGAACAAAGGATTACCGTTGGAGAGGTGTCCCATGATCACCACCCAACCGCCCGGTTGAAGTCGGCGACCATCGACCCTGTCGGCGTGGTGACGCACTGGTTCAGCGCGTCTTGACCTTGGAACGGGCAGTAGTCGGTCGCGATCCCGTAGTAAGGATTGCCGGAGTCCCGTCGACAAACCCATCCGCCGAGCCATTCCGCGTTACTCGACCACGACGATCCGCCGTCGTTGTTCGGGGGGATGTTCACGCTCGTGGTGTTCACCGTCTGCGTCGCCGTCACGGTCGCCACGACCGTTCCGTCGTCCCGAATGGTCCGGCGCGTCCCGCTGTAGGCACAGGAGCGATTGACCTTGCCCGCGAAGAGCGGGAAACGGAAATTGGCCCCGGTCAGGGTCCAGGTTGTTTGCGCCAGTTCTGGCGGGCAGGCGTTCGTGGACAGAGGCGTGGCCTCACCGACCGTTTTCCAGAGGACCGTATCGTCCGGGCGGCGATACGACCGGACCAGGTTCTGACCTTCGAGCCGCGTGCAGTCCTCGTACCAGACGGCGCCGCTGGACACCTTGCTTTCGCCCTCATAGACGTAGGGTTGCTGCGGCGCGCCTTGCCGCACCACAGCCGTCCGCACGTCGTAGCGACCCGTCGGCGCCGCGATGTAGATTGTCTCGACCCGGTAGGCGAAGAGCTGGTCGTCGTGGTTCTGCCAGCCGACCGTTTCCAACTGGTGGGGGTAGGTCTTGTCGCTGTCCCGGCAGTCGGTGACGTATTGGCGGGCGCCGCCGTGGAGGTAGTAGAAGCGTTCTCGGCCATAGCTGATGCCCGCATTGACATCATGCGTCCAGGTCGCCGGATTGTCGCATCCCTCCGTCGTCGCCGTGAGCGCCAGCGTGTCGGCGTCTGGACGACAGTCGGAAATGACCTGTTGGACGCCCGCCACCGTGATGGCCACCTTGCTTTGCAGCGTCACCGTGCCGGTATCCTCGTTGACCAGGGGCGTGCAGACGAAGCCGCCGGCGGTCTCATAGAGGGCCTCGTGCCGATACTCAGTCCCGTTGTCGGTGCAGGACCCGGCCTGCCAGGTCACGCCGTTCAGCTCGTAGATGTACCGCCCTTGCTGGTAAGAGCGTCCTGCGCTGAAATCGTGCCGGATGCCGCATCCGTCGGTCACCGGCTCCAGGGCCACCGCCGCGACCTCTTCCGAGGGCTGGCACCCCCGGACCTGGACTTCGTTGTTCGCGGCGTTGACGTAGATCAGCGCCGCCTGCGCGACGGCCTGCTTTTGATCGTAGTCGATCTGGATGGTGCAGGCGTCCCGGTCCTCGACGATGCGAAAGACCTGCTCCTCGTCCGGCTGGCACTCGCTGACCTCGGCGCGGGTGCCGCCCGCGTTGGTGTAGTAGAGCAGGTACTGGGCGGACGCCGTGCCCGCCTCGATGTCGATCAGATCTCCGCAGGACGAATAGCTACGCTTGATTGGATACCGTTGATCTCCGTCCTCGCAGGTGCCCGCGTCCACCTGACCGTCTTCGGTGATCTCGACCCGGTTCTGTTGGATGGCTTCCAGTTGGTCGAGATCGACGCGGATCTCGCAGCCCTCCGTCGTTACGCGCACGGTGGTGCCCGCCACCGCCTCGGCGGCGGGCACCTGCAACGGCTCCGGGGTCTCGTAGGCCGCGGCATCCTGATTCCGCGACCCCGCGCTCCCGCTCTTGCCCGCCGTGCCGTCGCGACCATCGGAGGCGACCTCGGCCTGGTCGGCCTTTTCCGCGTCGTCGTCTTCCTCTTCCGTCGCGGCCAGCCGTTCCAGCGCCGCGATCAGTTCTTCCTCGTCCCCTTCCACCGTGACCGGAACCTCAGGGTCCAACTCCGGGCGGTCGAGCGTGAACTGCGCCACGAAGTCGTTGGAGTTGAGCGGTTCGACGCGACCAGCCTTCTCGACGCCGGTCATGACCAACTGGCCGATCAGCTCGCCATCGACGACGACATGGCGGGCGTAGCCCTTGGCCGTCACATCACGGGTCAATCGGGCCGGAATGCCCTTCGCCTCGACAAGGCCGAGGTCGATGGCCAACGGCTCGTTCTCCGGGATGGCCGTCACCGTGCGGGTGCGCGTGATGATGTCGATCTTGCGCGCCAGGTCCTCGACGGACGCCGCCGCCGAGGCTTCGGGCGGCGGAGTCTCCGCCGCCGTCTGGGCGTCCCGCGCCAGTCCGGCGCCGGACAGGATGGTGGAAATCAGCAACGCATAGGCAAACTGTTTCATGGGCCTACTCCAGTTCCGCGATGTACCAATCGACCGCGGGCCGTATTTGCAGCCGGGTGCCCTGCGGGATGGTGATGATGGGCTTCAGGGACAGGCTTTGTTCGAGGACGCTGGCCGTGATCTCGCCGAGCCGCGTGGACAGCTCCTCGGCGGCCTTCTCCGCCGCCGCGACCGAGACCTGGCCGTCCTCGTTCTCGCTCTTCGTGGACGCGGCGGCGAACCGCACGCCGGTCGCGATGCCCGTCAGCGCGAAAGCGGTGCCGTACCGTTCGGCGAACCGCCCATCGACCTCGCCGGTCACGCCCGCGCGGCCCTGCGGGTCGCCGACCAGCGCGTCAAGTTGTCGAATTTCCGCGCGATGCCCGGCCAGCAAGATCCGGCGGCATTTCATGGGCAGGCGCGAACTGCCCATGTCCTCGGGGGCCTCGTAGTCGCAGATCATCCGCGACCCCTTGGGCACCAGCTTCTTGCGACCGTGGTAGCCGTAGACATCGCGCGCCACCTGGAGGATGACCGTCCCGGTCTCGTCGCCCCCGACCTGACTGTTGATGCCGGTCTCCAATATGCCCGTGATGTAGCGATCCGCCGTCAGGATGCGTGTGTTGTCCACCGGCCCGGACGAGGTGCGGCGCGGGCCGTCGTAGTCGGGTTTCGGCGCCGGAGTCTCCGCCGCCATCGGCGGGACGGTCATCGCGCCCGTCGTCGTCGCCCTCGATGTCCACTTCGCCGCGGGAGAGGCGTTGGACAGAACCGGCGCCGACCAGTCGCTCGGCATCCGTCCGCCGTGACCCCAGGCCGCGACCAGTGCCTCACGCACCGCGTCCGGCGGTGGTGGTGGGGCCGCGACGACCGGCGCCGGAGGCGGTTCCGGCGCGGGCGGCGGCGGGGCGGGTACTTCACGCTTGATGATGATGGGCGGCATCGGCGGTGGGGCCGGAGGCGGTTCCGGCGCGGGCGGCGGCGGCGGAACCGGAAGGTCCCAGGCCGACCGATCATCCTGCGGCAGCGCCAAGCGCGGCTCGGCCTTCTGGGGCACGCAGGTGCCGCCCAGGGTCAGGCCGAGAACCAGCGCCAGGTCACAGAGGGCGGATGTCATCACGCCCCCTCGTATTCGATGCACAAGAACGAGGTGCCGCTCTTCAGGGTGATGAGCGGCTGGGTACTTTCAATGATGAAGGTGGTCCCCTCGACCCGGCTGTTCACCAGCTCGTCGATGTCGTCGACGACGACGTAGGCCGTCGGCAGTTCGATGTCGTCCCAGCGGTCGCCGAACCGGACATAGGTGAACTGATCGTCCCTGAAGACCGTCTCCGGACGCAGAGAGTCGTCGCCCCACAGCCGATAGTCGCCCCAGCCTCGCAGCGCGTCGGGCGTGAAGGTCGCGTCCTCGACGAAGTCCTTCTTCGTCGTCTTGACTTCGCCCTCGGCGACGCCCCGCACTTCGCCCCGGTCGGCGGCGACCGCCGGAAAGGACGTGCCAGGCTGCGCCGACGACGGCGCCAGACCCGCGACCGCCAATTTCGCGTCGATGGAGACCGCGCCCTCGATGCGGACGACCAAATCCGGGATGTTGGCCGAGTTGAACCCCTCCGCCCGCAGGTAGAACGGATAGATCCGTCCCGACCGGCCATAGACGATCAGGCTGGTGTCGTAGCCGTGGCCGACCGGGCGAATGGCGAGGCGACGGTCGCCGCGACGCTCGACCGAGAAGCCCTTGGCGTCGCCGAGATCCGCCTCCTGGATGATCTCGCCGGACGGCAGCTCGACCACCGTCACCATGTATTCGCGGACGCGGACCTTGTAGGTGCAGCCGTCGCACATCGCCGTGACGTAGGTCGCGTCCTCCGGGCCGGACTCGTCCCAGGTCTCTTGCACCTGACCGCTCGTCCGAGGCCTCGCCAGGGTCCCGAACCAGCCTTCGTTCTGGTCGCGGGCCTGCTCGACCACAGACTCTGGAACCGGCATCGGCGGCGGCGGGGCCGACGCGGCGGTCTGCGCGACGGCCTGATGGGTGGCGACGGTCAGCAGCAGCGTGGCCGCCGCGAGTGCGATGAACCGCATCATGCTTTCTCCTTGAGAACCATGTCGAGGACGGTGATGCCCAGCGGATTGGTGAACTTGTCCTCGGCCCGCACGTCTTGCGGACGTGTGGTCATCGACAGGTAGGCCCGCAGGCTTTTGCGCTGGATTTCTTCGCCCTTGAGCGTGTCGATCTGGACGAGATCGACGGCGTACTTGTATTCGTCGCCGTAGCTTTCCAGCGCGTCGGCGGACTCCACGCGGATGGTCCGGACCAAACCGGACGACAAAGCCTTCTGGACTTCCTTGGTGTCGATCCGCTCTTCCTTGAACCGCTCGTAGAAGGCCTTGTCCGTCATCGCGAAGGCTTCTCTGAACCGCTCGGTCTGGGTGACCGGGTCGATCTCCAGCATCAAGCGCACGTACCGGCGGGCCTTCGATTCCAGCAACAGGTCGAAGCCGTCCACGTCCTTCGAAATCGGCTCGACCCGGTACAGCCGATCATCCGGCTCGTACGTGCGGACCAGCGCGATCTCCGTTTCTTTTAGCGGCACCAAGGCCGCGATCGTTTGTGCCGTGACCGTCACCGCCGCGCCGAGCATCACGTTGATGGCCACCGACAGCCGAAGCAGCCACGCCATGCGGCGGTGCGACGCCCGAAAGCTGTATTCGTCGTGCGCGGCGACGGTGGCGGTCGGCGCCAGCTCGCTGTCGATGGGACGATGGCGCGTGAGCTTGTAGGTCAGCCGACCCATGTGAACCCCCGACTGTTGAAGTCCACAGGAGCGCAGGGCGAGCCATCGCCACCGACGCACGGGCTGATCTTCATCTTGTTCGAGCCGTCACCCGAGTTGCCCGCCCGCTCGCGCGGCGCCGCGCAGGCCGTCAGCAAAAGGGCGGCGATCACGAGACCAAACACAGTCTTCATGGTTATTCTCCTCGGTCGAAGGTGGTGCGCTTCATGCGCTCGTAGATGGCTTTGCCTGCGGCGGACATTTGACTGCTAGCGTCGCCGACGCCCTTTCCAAAACCGGCTAAGCCCTTGCCGTAGTGCTGAAAGGCTTCCAAAGCGCGCTTGTGTTGCTTTGGCCGAATTAAGGCGAGGCCGGTCGCGACCGCGCCCGCCGTAATCACGGCGGCGGCTTGGTTGGTGAGCTGCGACCCGGCGATGCTGTTGGCCATGCCCGTGGCTTCGGCCAAGAACGCGGTGCCGAGCCAGCCGAGCGCGATGGCGACGATCAGCTTCGGGTTGTCGATGCTCAGAATGTCGCGGATGTTGCCGGTTTCCGCGGCGTTGGCCACGTCCAGCGACGCCACGCCGTACAGGCAGACGGCCAGTGCAACCGTCGCGCCGAACAGGACCATGAAAGCCGCGAAGAGCGTCCGGAGGCCGGTCACGGCCATCCCTCGACCCCAGCCGAACCCGAAGCCGAGCATGAGGATCGGCGACAGCGCCGCGAACATCATCACGCGAAAGATGCTGACCACGACCTGCGCGAAATAGACGATCAACAGCAGGGCGTAGGGCAGCAGGAGCAAGATCGCGTAGAGGATGGGCATCGGGTTCGTCATCGACCATTGCGCCGCGATCTCGCCCGACATTTCGAAGACCTTGTAGACCCCATGCTCAGCCGTGAAGACCAGGTCGCGCATGCCGTCCGCGTTTTCGATTCCGCCGTATCCGGGAATGCCGCCGCCGCCGGTTTCAAGTCCGAGGTCGCCGCCGAGCGACCCGGCGGCCAGGACCATGGAGGTCGCTCCGCCCATCACCGAAAGCGCCGTGCTGTAGACCTGGTTCACGAGGCCGGGACCCTGTCCGGCCATCAAGGCCGCCGCGAAGACGACGAAGATGAACTCTTTCGCGAGACCGCCCAGATCACCTTGGCCGACAGACATCTTGATGCCGTGGACCACGATCCAGAGACCTGCCATGGCCAGAAAAATGGCCCACATCGGCAGCAGCAGCACCTCGGAGAGATTCTGTGTGAACTGGTTGGCGAGGCTGACGTACTCGACGACGATCTCGCAAGTGATGCATGTCTGGTCCATTTCCTGGTATCCTCTGGTGGTGTTCACGCTGGCGGGGTCGAGGAGATGAGTGGTTCAAAAGCGCGGAAAGAAAATGGCTTGCGAGGCTTTCTGACCTGGCTTTTAAATTTTTTGAGGCTTGTTTTTATTTTCTATCTTGTCTTCATCACTTGGCTCGCTTGGCAGGACGGTCGTCATGTAGAGGCAATTGTCCAGGCCGTTTTATTGTTGTGGGCCGCCGGTTTTTTGTTTGGCCTTATCGGTCGAGTTCTTTCTGGAAGAGATGAAGTCGAATCGAGCGAGAAGAAGAGAGGTCCCATCGCTGGCTCGCGTACGGTCGAGGCCATGCTGTTTGAAGGTGACCCTGTCAAAACCAAGGCCGCCCGGAAGGTCCGCGACAGGTTCTTCTGACGCTCCGTCATGCGTCCGGCTCCGTCTGTGGGTGGACGCTGACGTCGATCTCGTCTTCGGCCCACAGCACCGAGAGAACCCGCCGACCGAGCGCGTAGACGCCGTCGTGACGCCCCGGACCCAACGGCGGGTCGAAGTCGGCGGTGATCTCCACGTCGCCATCCAGTCCGTCCGTGAGTGTGATGATGCAGCGTGCCATGGTCGCGTCCCGTCATTCTTCGTCTTCCGACGGGCTGGACGGGCCGTTCACCGGCTGCGTCATGGCCACCAGCATGGTGGCCTGGATCTTGACCAGGCGGGCCAGCAACTGGTTTTGCTGCACGAACTGGCGGTTGGCCAAAACCTGACCCTGCGCGATCACCGCCAGACGGTCGTTCTGGTTCTTCGCCGCCTCCGCCGCCGTGCGCAGCTCTTCGGTGGCCAGCTCGTTCGCCTTGGCTTGTTTCGTCGCGGCGAGGTCGCCCTGGGCCAGGGCCTCGGACGCAGTCTTCTTGAACAGGGCTTCTCGTCGTGCTTCCACCTCGCCGCGCCGCTCGGCCTTGCTCTTCCATGTGATGGTGCCGTCCTTCGCCGCCGCGTCCGGATCGACCCACAGCGCCCGCTCATAGACCTGCCGCCCGTCGCAGATGCTTCCGAAGCGCAGATCATCGGCTTTCAGGCCGGGCATGATGCTCGCCAGGTCCGGCGCCAGACATTGCGCGTTCCTGGCCAGCTCATCCCTCAGCGATCCCAGGTTGAGCATCGGCAGGGTGATCCGACCGGCCTCGCCGATGGCGTCGATCTGGTCCTGGAGCTGACGACTCATCGTCGTCATCCATTCGGTTTGCTTCTTGAGCTGGTCGATCTGCTCCTGAAGCTTCGAGAGCTGATCGGAGAGCTTCGCGATGGACGCCTCGTCAATGACCGGGTAGGTGGCGGACGCGCCGCTCGACAGCAGCACGACGGCCATGAAGGCGGTCAGGGCGCCACGAAGACGCTTCAGAGGTGCGTCGGCCATTCGGCCCCCCAGGTTTGCTTCAGATTTTCCAGATGCTTGTTGGCGTTCGTCCCCGACCGATAGAACCGCAGTCCATCGCCGAGCGACGACAGGTCGATGTCGATGATGGCGCTTTCGTCGAAGCCGGTGGCGGCATCCCGCTTCACGATCAGGGCCTGGCGCCGTCGCGCGCGACCCGCCGTCCCGCCAAGGATGAAACTCATCTGTTCCGCGTTGAGCTTGAACGGCTCCAGGCTCTCGCTGGACGCCTGCGCGTTCGGCAAGAAGATGAACGTCGCCGTGTTCTCGATGAAGGCTTCGGCGGCGCCGCTGCGCATGAGGGCGGCTGGGTCCTGGAACGCCATGCCGACCGCGCCGTTCAGCTTCCGGTACTCGCGGTACATTTCCGCCGCCAGGTCGCGGAAGCCGGTGTTCTGAAGCAGCTTCGCGGCTTCGTCGATGAAGATCGTGAACCCGCGCGCCGAGTTGGCCGCCGACACGCCAATCGCCTTCGCGATGTGGCCGACGACAGGCGGGCCAAGCTCAGGGTCGTCCAGCGCCTCGTTCATGTTGATGGCCACCATGTAGTGGTCGAGAAGGCTGGACAGGCAGTCGCGCGGCGCGTTGAAGACGTGGCTGTGAAGCCCCTCATTCCCCTTGTCGTCGACAACCCACTTCGCGAATTCACGCCGCAGTCGGGTTTGCTTGCCGAAGGCGAAGGGGTAGAGCGCCGATAGCGTCCGGTCGGGCGGCTCACACTGAAACGCTAGCCGGGCCGCATGGTCCAGGGCCGCGCCGTCCTCGGCTGTCAGAGGGCCGACCCCGGCCAACGCACGCAGGATCTGCGTGATGCGTTGGCGGTTCTTCTTGGTGTCGGCGCCGACATCCAGCGGGTTCAGCGACAGCGTGTCATAGGACTGGTACACGCCGCCCAGGGCCTCGACCATGTAGCGCGTGCCTTCCTTCGAATCAAAGATGTAGCTGCGGATGCCGTCGAACTTGGCCAGTCCGCCCAGCAAGTGCATCAAGAGCGTCGATTTGCCGCCACCCGTCGGCGCGAAGACCAGGTAGTTGCCGACCGCTTCCGGTTTGTCTTCGACGTGGAACTGGAACGCGTAGGCTTGGCCCGCCGGAGTCCGGAACCACCGCACGGGCTGGTCGCCGAACTGGCTTCTCAGAAGCCCGCCCGCAGAGCGGGGAAAGGCCCAAAGCGCGCCGATGTTCTCGTCCGTCAGTGTCAGGGGACGCAAGAGTCTGTCGCCCGGTGACAGCTTCTTGCGGCTTCCAAGCGACGGAAGCCTCGCGAACCAGCACAGCGGCGCGCCGACCGTCTCCACGCTGTGCAGGACGCGGCGCCGCCCCAGGACCTCGCAGACCGCCGTCACCAGGTCCTTCAACTCAGGGTCCGTCGCGGCGCGGACGCAGATCTGAAGCTGCGTCACGAACAGGCTACCGGAGCCTTCGTTGAGCATGCCGAGGATGTACTCGGTTTCGCCCACGAGTGCCGGATTGCCGAACAGAGACCGCATTTGGCCCATTTGCTGGCGCTTGTAGAGCAGCAGCGCACGGTCGCGATCCCAAGGCTCGCAGATCTGGCAGACCTCGATATCGCCATCCAGCGCCAGCAACTCACCAATCAGCCGACCCGAGACCGTCTCCGGCCATTCCCGCACGGCGATCGTGCGCGTCACATGCTTGGTCGGTGTGTGGGCGGTCAGTCGCCCGTCCCGCCCGAATTCCAGGTCCGCGGCGGGCAGCGCGCCGGACAAGGCCTCCGAGATGGCGGGCAGATCGTTGCGATAGTCACCGCAAACCAAGCCGTTGAGAAAGCCGGTAATCGGGCAGGGCTGCTCATGGTCCTCCGGCTTGCTCAGCAACTCGGGTCGATAGTCGGAGGCCATGGCGGCGATTGTCTGCTCGGCGGTCAACAGGGGCTTCATCGACCGACTGGTGGCCATGATGTACCAATCGACGAAGTAGCTGGAGGTGAACCGCGCCGCTTCCGCCGCGCCGATCTCGCTCAGGGCGGGCGACGGCCAAGTCGCCTCGAAGTGCAGCGACCGGCGCCGCTTGACCGCGAAGAGACGGATCGAGACGCCGTCCCCTCCCAGCTGATGGAGGAGCGCCGTTCGCCCGCGCAGCAACGTGTGTTGCTCTTGTTCGACCTTCGCGTCGTAGCTCGTTCCGGCGAGCCGCCAGATCCTGGTCAGGCCGCCATCCTTGCCGCGAACCGTGACGCCGTCCGGTTCGACGCGGTCGATCTCCAATTCGCCCTGGAGCCAGTCGTGTTCCACTGACCCTAGCGTCGCGCGGCGGGCGGCGGGAACGGCGAGGCTACCCGCCGCGACCGCCGCCAAGCCGGTGATGAGGACAGGACCCCAAATCATCACCGGCCTCCCGCCAGAAGAGACCGCCGCTCGCGACCCCGCCAGAACACAGACGGTTTAAAGAGCAAGCGGTCGAAGTGCGGATCTCGGCGGGTGGCTCGCCAGAAGACGAGCCACATGGCACCAAAGCTGAGGACTGTCACGGGCAGCATGGCCGCGATCCAATCAAGCAGGATCGTCGGCACCGCCGCTAACGCGCCAGCCGCTCCCACCAACCCGAGTAAGGTCGGTGGGATGCCGAAGATCGTGAGCGGTCGCTGCGACATCACGAGCAGAGAACTGGCCGCCTTCATTCGACCGCCGTCAGCAGCATCTTGAGCATGGTCGGCCCGGCCATCACCAGGACGCCGCCGATCAGGACATACCCGAACTTCTGCCAGTCCAGGCGCGTGGTGACGGCGGCCCAGATTCCGAGGCCGAGGATGCCGAGACCGATCAGCACGGCGCCGATCTTCACCAGACCGCTTTCCAGAACCTCGATCAGTTTGAGGGCGGGTTGTTCCCAACCTTCCTGCGCCAACGCAGGCTCCACCGCGACGGCGGTGATCAGGACGGCAAGCAAAAGGGATTTCGAGAGCGTCATGCGGTTGTTTCCTTCATTGAACGAGGGTCGCCAGCACTCCCAGCGACACGAGCGCCGCCACGAGGTTGACGAGGGTCAGCCCGGTCAGGACCCTGATCAGGCGGCGGAACTGGATCTGCGAGGCGTCGGACAGGCGGGCCGCCTCCTGCATGGCGGCCAGACGTTCTCGGACGGTGTCCGTGAGGGCTTCGGCTTGAAACCGTTCGATGGCCGCGGTCACATCGTCGGTGAAGGTTTCGCCCGTTGCCTTGACATTGTCGGACAGCGCACGCTCGTAGTGGTCGAGAAGCCGGGCGATCTCGTTGAGCGCCACTTTGTGGACCGTGTAGGTCATCAAAAGCGGGTCGTCGGCGGACACCGTCACCTGGTGGACCTGCCACAGGTAGGTGCGCAGGTCGTCCAGGCTCTCCAGCGCCGGAGGCGGCGGCGGCGCGTCGAGAGCGGTCATGCGTGACCTCCGCCGGATCGAGATCGTCGCACCCAGCCGCTGAGGTCCGACCAGGCGCAGGCCACGCCGACGCCTCCGCCCAGCATGGCGGCGATCTCCGTGGGCACATGCTCCACCACCATCAGGGTACCTGCCGCCAGCATCGCGAACGGCACGCGCAGCGACCGCATCGCCAGAAGCCCGGTCTGGTCCTCGAACAGGGACTGAAAACCGCTGCGGTTGAGACGGCGCTCCCCGGCAATCAGCGCCATATGCAAGCCGCCGACGAGGCCGTACCCTAAGGCGGTGGCGGTTATCGCCCAGGCGAGCGTGGAGGCCATCATGGACACGTGCGCGGCGCCGGTCGTCACCAGAGCGGCGAGGCCAAAAGCCAGAGGGGCGACAAGGCAGGCGCCGATGACGACGAAGGGGGGTTCATCATGATGGATGCAGTGCGAGACGGTCTCGGCGGAGGCCTCGTCCCGATTGAGTACGTCTTGGGGGGACTGGCCGCCGCCGTGCTCGGTATTGGCTGGTATCTCGCGAACCAGAAGGCCTTTAGGCTGGTTGCCTACGGCTTCGCTCTGGTCGCTACGGTCGTCGCAATTGCCCTCGGCCTCGTGCAGCTTCTTGGTTAGAGATTCGCCCTGCCCGCTCATGCCAGCCTCCTGTTCAGATGAGTGCAGCCTGTCGATGGCGATCTGAGACGGTCCACATCACAGCACCGCCTGATCCATGGCCGCGTGGATCGTGCGCCAGGTCATGCGAAGCCTTTGCCGCGCCATGACCGGAAAATCCTCGCTCGTGGCCGCTTCGTCGAAGGTCATGCGCAGGCGCATGGCCTGCTCAATGTCATGGCCAAACGTTTCTTTTCTGACTTCGGGAAGCCGAACCAGCGCGACGATGCGATCCTGGTTCTTCTTGTAGAGGCCGGACTTTTCGAAGCTCTCGACCTCGCCGCCTTTCCGTCGCTCGATGCGACCGAAATACTCGTTCAGCCAGACGACGACAGAAATCTCCGGCAGGTAGGTCAGCACCTGCGCCAAGCCCTGCATCGTGTCGTTCAGCGCCTGGCCACCAGTCAGCACCGTATGAAGACGGACCTCGTGGCCGCCATCGCGCAGCAGCTCAAGGGCCGCCGATTCCACCATGTAGCCGATCAGCGGCAAGAAGGTGCTGGCGCCGTTGTCGATGACGATCACGCCGTCCGCCGGTGCGTCCATGACCCGCTCGATCAGCGCGTCGAAGTAACGTGGATTGATCTCGTCGGGCCGGTCGCCGAGCCGAATGGTCTCGGCCTGGAAGGCCTGATACCCGGCAAAGGTCTGGTTCACCGGGTCGGTGTCGAAGCACCGCAGGTTCGCTCCGCGGCTCTGGTAGTACTGCGCAAGGAGGCTGGCGACGAACGACTTGCCCACGCCTCCCTTGCCCTGAAGCGTAAGGTTAATCTGCGCCATCGGATGGCTCCTTTTCGGTCGGAGTGGTCTCGGGAAGGTCGGTGGTGGGCGGCGTCTGGCCGCCGTCCCAAAGCTCGTCCTCGACGACCGCCGCATCGGCGAACCGGAGCGTGCGGACCGAGGCGTCGCCGATACGTGGTGATGTGGCTGTGGTCAGCGAGGCCGCATTGGCGGCGGTCGCGGGGCGGGCCGCGCCGGGGCCGTTCGGGGCCGTCGGCGGCGCTTGAAGCTCTTTCACCCAACGATAGAAGGACCGCTCAGCCATATTGATGCGGCTCGTTTCCCGAAGCCGCGCGAATATCTGGCTGACCGGGACGCGCCGTTTGAGGTCCTCGCGGATTTCGTCCGCCAGCGCGATAACCTCTATTCGGGCCTGACCCCATGGGGCTTTTTGCGGCATCTCTTCGATCCAACGTCGTCATGACTTGACATTGACCGAAGGGATGTGGCTTTGATTATCGGCATGGAGCCGTTTTTAGCGGTTATCCAGAGAGCGTTACGGAGTCAACTGCGCGTGTCCCCGCAACCAATTAAGCCCGTTATCTCAATGAGATAGCGGGCTTTTTCGCGCGCGCGTTCGGCGGCCGCCGCCACAGGTAAGCGCAGGGTAAGCGCGCGGACGCAAGCTTGGGCAGGCTTCCGTGGCTTCGGCGCTCCCTACCTCTCGCGCAGGCTTTCGTCCTTGTAGCGGAGGAGGGGGGCGAGAAGGTATTCGATCAAGCGGCGCCGACCTGTTTGGATTTCCGCCGTCAGAGCCATCCCGGGAGCCAGGGCGATCGGCGCCCCGTCAACCATAATAGAACGGGCCTCCATGAGGACGCGTGCCGGATAGACGAGGCCCAGCTGATCGTCCTGGACGGCATCGCGGCTCATGTGGGCGATGCGTCCGTGGATGACACCGTATTTGGTGAAGGGAAAGCTCTCGATCTTCAGGTCCACGGCTTGGCCGTCCTCGACCCAACCGGCGTCCTTGTTGAGGACGAGGGCCTCGACCTCCAGGGGACCGTCGGCGGGCACGATGGTCATCAGCTGCTGGGCGCTTTCCACGACCCCGCCAATGGTGTGCACCTGAAGCTGCTGAATGGTGCCGTCGACCGGACTGCGCAGGGTCTGGCGCCGATGGCGATCTTCCGCCTTGCGCACGTCCTGACGCAACTCGGCGACGCGTGCCTCGGCGTCGGCCAAACGGTCAAGGGCGTCGCGGCGGAAGGCGCCTTCCCCCTGCCGACGCTCGGACAGCAGGGAGGCCAGCGCGGCCTGCGCCTGTTGTTGGCGATAGAGCAGGATCTCGCGCGTTTCCTCCGCCTCGATCAGGTCTTCTTCGAGCTCCAGGAAGTCCAGGCGCGGCATATAGCCGTCGGCGGCGAGGCGGCGCCGATTGTCGACGCGCGCGCGAACGTTCGGCAGAAGGCGATCCAAGCGATGAAGATCGGCGGCCAGGGCGTCGCTTTCCGCCTCCTTCTCGATGATGCGGTGGTCGAGCGCCTGCATGGTCGCCTGGTGCTCGTCCACCGCCGCGCGCAGGGCGGCGCGGTGCAGGGCCTCCATCGTTCGTGGCGCCTCCGGCGGCGGAGCGAACGCCTGGAGGGGGCTTGGAGCGGCTTGAGCGGCATAGCGGGCCGCTTCCAAACGGGCGACGAGAAGGTCATGGGCGAGGCGGTCGGCGTCGGCGGCGGTCTCCGTC
>CAZFRK010000007.1:0-28690 GCA_964521375.1 uncultured Rhodobacterales bacterium | reverse complement strand
CGTTGTGGAAGGCCGCCAGCCCCGTCAGGCTGCCGGTCATGACGCCCGACCCGTGATATCCGCGCCAGCGGGAGATGATCTTCTTCTTCTCCGGGCGGCCCAGGATGTTGTTGTAGTACCAGATCAGCTTGATGTTGGTCTCGTTGGCGTCGGACCCGGACATGCCGTAGTAGACGCGGCACATCCCGGCGGGCGCCGCCTTGATGATGCGTTCGGACAGGCGGATGGCCGGTTCGTGTCCATGGCCCACATAGGTGTGGTAGTAGGCCAGTTTCTTGGCCTGCTCGTACATGGCCTCGGCCACTTCCTGGCGCCCGTAGCCGATGTTCACGCAATAGAGACCGGCGAAGGCGTCGAGGGTCTTGCGACCCTCGTCGTCCCAGATATGGACGCCCTCGCCCCCGACGATGATGCGGTTGGGCGTCTCGCCGTCGGCATGCTGGCGCATGTGGGTCGACGGATGGAAGAAATGCGCCCGGTCCTTGGCGTGCAGATCGTCGAGGGGCTTGGTCGTCACGTTCATGGAAGCACTCCTTTCTTCCGGGCTTGATGCTGTGTGGGCCTGCCGTCCGCGTCGCTCAGATCCGCATGCAGACGTACTTGATCTCGGTATAGTCCTCGATGCCCGCGCGACCGCCTTCGCGTCCCAGGCCGGACTGCTTGACACCGCCGAAGGGGATGGGCGCGCCGGTCATCTTCACGCAGTTGACCGCGACCATGCCGTAGGCCAAGGCATTGGATACACGATGGACGCGGGCGTGGTCATTGGAAAACACGTAGGCGGCGAGGCCGTATTCCGTGTCGTTGGCCCGCCGCACGGCCTCCTCCTCGTCGTCGAAGGCGGCGATGGCGGCGACCGGACCGAAGGTTTCCTCGTGCCAGATCTTCATGTCCGGCGTCACGTCGGCCAGGACGGTCGGCTGGAAGAACAGGCCGCCGCGGGCGTGGCGTTCGCCGCCGGTCAGCAGGCGGGCGCCCTTGGTCAGGGCGTCGGTCACATGCTCCTCGCATTTGCGCAGGGCGCGTTCATGCATCATCGGCCCCAGGTCGACGCCGTCGTCCAGGCCGTCGCCGACGACCAGCTTCGCCGCCTCCACCGCGAAGCGGTCACGGAAATCGGCGTAGACGGGCCGCTCCACCATGATGCGGTTGGCGGCCAAGCAGTCCTGGCCGGTGGTCTGGAACTTGGCGGCGACGGCTCCGGCCACGCCCAGATCCAAATCCATGTCGGCGAACATCAGGAAGGGCGCGTGACCGCCCAGTTCCATGGACATCTTCTTGACGGTCGGCGCGCCCTGTTCCAGCAGCAGGCGCCCAACCTCCGTGGAGCCGGTGAAGCTGACGTGGCGAACGGTCGGGTTGGCCGTCAATTCGCCGACCACGGCGCGCGGATCGCCGGTGACGACGTTGAAGACACCCGCCGGAATGCCCGCCCGCTCGGCCAGTTCGGCCAGGGCCAGGGCGGAGAACGGGGTCTCGTCCGCCGGACGGACGATCATGACGCAGCCCGCGGCCAGCGCCGCGCCCGCCTTGCGGGTGATCAGGGCCGAGGGGAAGTTCCACGGCGTCACGGCGGCGGTGACGCCGATCGGCTCGCGGCGGATCATCATCGCCCGGTCGGGCAGGTGCGGGGTGACGCCCGGCGCGTCGAAGGCGCGCTTGGCCTCTTCGGCGAACCATTCGATGAAGCTCGCCGCGTAGTCGATCTCGCCGCGCGAGTCGGCCAGGGACTTGCCCTGTTCCAAGGTCATGAGCAGCGCCAGGTCTTCCTTGTTCTCCAGCATCAGCTCGAACCAGCGACGCAGGCGGGCCGACCGCTCCTGGGGCAACAACGCCGCCCAGCCGGGGAAGGCGGCGCCGGCGGCGCCGACGGCGCGCGCCGTCTCGGCGGCGCCCATGTCGGGGATGGTCCCCAGCCAGGCGCCGTCGGCGGGGTTGTGAACCTCGATCACCCGGCGGCTGTCGGCGGCCGTCCACTTGCCGCCGATATAGGCGTGCTCCCGCAGGAGACGCGGGTCGGACAGACGGCGCAGGGCCGGGGACCGTTCCATCTTCTCGTGATGCATCAACATGGCGGGACTCCCGTCGCGAAAGCCTCTGGGGGCGGTGAACCTCGAATATGTCCACGCTATCAAAGGCTTCGCAGAGGGTGTCTCTTTAGTCGGCGGCTTTCGCGGAAAGAAACCCATCGCCCGCGGGCGGTTCCCGGAAAAAGTCTCTGCTCTGTTCCGCCCCGCCCGACGCGGACGGTCAGGCGTCCGGGGCCGGACCGGAGGACCGGCGCCCGCGCGCCAGGCGGGCCGCCGTGACGAACGGTTCCAGCAGCACATGGGCCGGGGAGGCGTCGGCGGCCTCGCCCGCGACGCCGAAGCGGAAGCGGTCGGCCAGGGTCGGCAGATAGAGGGTCCCGAACACCCAATCGGCCAGGGAAAAGACGTCGGCGTAGTTGGACCGCATCCGGTCCCGGTCGTGGTGGGCCTGATGCAACGACGGGCTGGAAACGACGTATTCCAGAAAGCGGGGGAAGCGCAGCGGGATTTGGGAATGGCGCAGGGGCGCGACGAACAGGCGCCAGCGCATGAGCGTGCCGATCAGGATACCCCAGGCCACCGCCGCCGGTTGCAGGCCCGTCACCGCCTGGAAGGCGGCGATCCATCCGGTGACCGCCGCCGACTGCCCCAGTTTCAGAAGGAAGACGCCGACCGGATGGTGGCGCAGCACCGACAGGGGGGTCATGGAGGTGCAGGTGTGGTGCAGCTTGTGGAACTGCCACAGCACCGCCGACTGGTGGGACAGGCGATGAACCCAGTAGTAGCCCGTTTCCCGAGCCAGAAGCACCCCGGCGAGGAAGACGCCGAGCGTCAGGCTATCCTCGACCGCCAGCGGCACGCCGCCCTTGAGATCCAGGAGCCACCCCAGGTCGCCTTTCAGGAGCCTGGTCCAGGATTGCTCCGACGACAGGCCCAGGGCCGGGCTGAGGACCAGATAGAGGGTCCCCATGTTGACCAGGATGAGGATGGACGCGTTCACCAGGCTGATCCAGACGTCGGTCCGCGACGAGCCGCCGAACAGGACCCGCGCGTTCAACTGGACGCGGCGCAGATAGCGCCACAGGGCGGCGGCCCGCCGCAGACGGACGCCGATGGCGACGCGCGCCAAGGGGCGCCGCGCCAGGACCACCACCAGCACCAGCGCCATGGCGCCCGCCAGATAGGCCGGGGCGAAACGACCGTAGGTGCCCAGCAGGCCGTATCTGACGAACTGCGGCGTCAGCAGGAGAAAGTCGTCAAGGCTCATTACACCCCTGTCCGCTCGCGCCGGTACCGACCGTCCGGTCCGCCCCGTAAGCGTTCTCCGCCTACGCCCGCGCCGGGCGTTGATCGGATCAGAGCGACCCCGTGCAGCTATAGGTGCTGCCGTTGTCGTCGTAGCCGTCGTCCGCGTGCGGGTTGTCACGGTAGAAGATCACGGCGGTGAAGGAGGAATCGCCGTAGCTGATGTTGCAGGACACGTCCGAGGTCCCCGGCGGGGTTTCGCAACGTTCACCGATGATCTCTTTCGTCACCTGGACACCGTCGACCACCGCGCTGTTCACGAAGACCGACACGCCGTAGGAGCCGCCGTGATGATCCGTGCCGCCGCAGGACCGCCGCCCGCCGCTGGTCGTGATGTGCTCGGCGATGGCGCCGGGATCGACGTGAGCCGCCGTGTTGGCGTTGCGGGCCGCGCGTACGCTGAGGTCGCTCTGCGCGGTGTGGTTCAGCAAGTCGGCGTTGTCCGATTCGTAGGAGCGATCCGACAGGCGCGCGTAGGGCTTCTGCCATCCGACGTCCGGGGCAGGCACGTCCGTCAGGTCGCCCGCCATGGCGACGCCGATCAGAGCGACGAGCGAGGCGACGCCGCAAACGGCTGGAACCAGGGTCCGGCGACGGAAAAAAGACGACTTCGACATGATGTTTTCACCCTGCTGGGAACGTGGCCTCACCGGTCGTGGAACGTTGCCCGCGCGGGCGATCATCGCTCCTGAGCGACCGACGGGCAGGACCAGTGGAAGGTTAATTTCCGTCGAATTTTTGTCCGCTTTATGGACATCGTCAATACCAAAGGACGGCGTTCAAAAAACGACAACCGTCGCCCGCGCTCCTTATCGTGGAGGCGAATTCGACAAATCTCTTGGATGGAACGAGTGGACGGCGGTTCGGATCAGCGGTCGTCCCGCAGCATCTGATCGACGGGAAGATCGACGACCCGCTTCACCGCCTTGGTGACGATGTAGGTGAAATAACGGTCGATGCCGATGCCCGCCGTCAACAAGCCGTCGATGGTGCGCTGATAGCCGTCGACATCCCGGGCGACGACCTTCAGGAAGTAGTCCACGCCGCCGCCGGTGGCCCAGCATTCGACGATTTCGGGGACATCTTGGACCGCCTCCTCGAAAGTCTTGAAGTCGTCGATACGGTGGCTACGCAAGCTGACCTCCACCAGGACGACGGTCGGCTTGACCAGCGCGTCCAGGTTCAGCCGGGCATGGTATCCGGCGATCAGCCCGGCGTCCTCCAGGCGGCGCAGGCGTTCCCAGCACGGGCTGGGGGACAGGTTGACCGTCTCCGCCAGCTTGACCTTGGTCATGCGCCCATCGCGCTGGAGAGCGGCCAGGATGCGGATGTCCGTCTCGTCGAGGCGAATCGGCTTGGGCTTGGCGGTCGGCGCGATGGGGCCCGTGGCGCCGGTCGGCGTCGGGCGCGCCGTCATAAGCCGTCCGTCCCGGAGGCTCCCTCCTCCCGCGTGCCGAAGCGCAGGGCGTTCAGGCGCGCGGCGCCGTCCTCGCCAACCGGCAGCGCGAAGGCGGCGAGGCAGTCTCCCATGCGCACCAATCCGGGAAAATGGCGACCGACCAGGAGGCCGTCGCGATGGGCCGGATAGTCGCGCGGCGCGGCGCCCGACCGGGTGATATCCCAGATCCGCGCCACCGGCTGTCCGGCCTGCACCCAGTCGCCCAGGTCGGCGCAGGGTTCGATCAGCCCTTCGGCGTCGGAGACGATGAAGCAGTCGTCGGGCATGGCCAGTTCGATGGAGGGCGCGCCGACGATCGTCCCGCCCGCCAGGACACCGGCGTGGACCAGCACGTTGCGCAGGCCCTGGTCGGCGACGGCCAGGGAGCGCCGCGTCAGGGTGCCGCCACCCGCCAATTCGGTGGTCACGAAGGTGGCGCCCATGGCCTCGACCTCGGTATCGAGCATGCCGCCGCCGTCCATTTCCACCATCTGCATGGAAAACGGCGCCCGGAAGGCATCGCGGGCGGCCCGGCAGCGTGTCTCCTGCGCCTTGTCGGGCAACTCGTGGCTGGCGGCGAGGGGCAAGAAATCCAACGTCCGCCCGCCGGAATGGAGGTCGACCACCAGATCGCCCAGCGGCAAGATGTGCCGCAGGACGTAGTCGGCCATCTTCTGGGTCGGCGTCCCATCGGGACGGCCGGGAAAGGCGCGGTTGAAGTTGCCGCCGTCCAGCGGACTGGTGCGCCGCCCGGCCCGCGCCGCCGGAAGGTTGAGCGACGGGACGATGATGATCCGCCCCGCGACCTCCGACGCTTCCAGGGTCGCGGCCAGTTTACGCAGCGCCACCTGGCCTTCGTATTCGTCGCCGTGATTGCCGCCGAACAGGATCGCCGTCGGTCCGTCGCCGTTGGCGATGACCGAAATCGGCGTCATGACCGACCCCCAGGCCGCCGCGTCGGACGAATAGGGCAGCGTCAGGAAGCCGTGGCGGACGCCGTCGCCCTCCAGGTCGATGGAACAGGACACGGGCGAGGAAACGATCTGCGGCGTGGAAACTGTCATGAGGCTCACGGCTTGACGAAGAGTTGACGCGGGAAATCGGCCAGGGTGTCGGCGCCCCGGGCCGTGATGACGATGCTTTCGGTGATCTCGATGCCCCAGTCGTCGAACCACAGGCCGGGCATCAGGTGAAAGCACATGTTCTCCTGAAGGACCGTCTTGTCCCCCGGACGCAGGCTCATGGTGCGCTCGCCCCAGTCGGGCGGATAGCTGAGACCGATGGAATAGCCAACGCGACTGGTCTTTTCAATGCCGTACTTGGCGATGGTCGCCCGCCAGGCGGCCTCCACCTGTTCGCAGGTGGCTCCGGGGCGGGCGACGTCCAGGGCGGCGGCGATCCCTTCCAGAAGCGCCTTTTCGGCGTCCAGGAACTTTGGCGGCGCCTTGCCCAGATAGACCGTGCGCGCCATCGGGCAGTGGTAACGCTTATAGCATCCGGCGATTTCGAAGAAGGTGCCCTCGTCGGCGACGAAGGGCTTGTCGTCCCAGGTCAGGTGCGGCGCGGCGGCCTCGTCGCCCGACGGCAACAGGGGCACGATGGCCGGATAGCTGCCGGACGCCCCCGGCACCCCCAGGATGCCGGCGCGGTAGATCTCGGCCACCACCTCGGACTTGCGCATGCCCGGTTCGACGACCTCCAGGATGCGCCCGTGCATGGCCTCGACGATCTTGCCCGCCAGGCGCATGTACTCCAGTTCCTTGTCGGACTTGACGCTGCGCTGCCAGTTGACCAGCCCGGTGGCGTCGTAGAACCAGGTCTTGGGCAGATTGCGCAACAGGCTTTCCAGGCAGGCGGCGGAGAAGTAGTAGCTGTCCTTCTCCACCCCGAATACCCGCCGTCCCCATCCCTTGTCCTGTATCAGCGACGACAGGACATCCATGGGATGGCGGTCGGTGGCCTGAACATAGTCGTCGGAATAGCCGACGATGCGGTCGCGTTCCATCCAGACGGTGCGCTTGGCGCCGTTGGCGTCCATCTCGCGACCGAACCAGAGAGGATCCTCGTCCAGCGGCAGGACCACCGCCTGATGGACATAGAACGACCAGCCGTCGTAGCCGGTCAGCCATGCCATGTTCGACGGGTCGGAGATGATCAGCACCTCGACGCCGGCCCGCTCCATGGCGGTTCGGGTCCTGGCGATGCGCTCCAGGTATTCCGCGCGATCGAAAGGCGCCGGGGTTCCGACGGTTCCGAGGGCGGGAGACACGACCACGGCCATTCAGCCTCCCTGGGCTAGGGGTCCAACACACGATCCGGCGGCGCCGGAGAAACGTCCCACCGGCGAAGCGGAAGACGCTTACCCCCGACCGGGCCGGAGTTGCCAATCCTGACCGACGACCAAGCCCGCCCAGCCCCTCGGACCCGGGTCGCGGCGCCGCCGCCCTCCAACCTATGTACAGTCCACGACCGGGACTCTTCAAGCAACCTTCCCGACCGACGGAGGAATTCCGTCGTCGACCCATACTGAACATCGTTATTCGGACATACCTCGTGCCGGACTCTTGCGACAACCCCGCCGCGCCACTAAGAGTGAGCTAGGTCCTTCCGCGGCCATCACCATGCTCCACCGTCCCCTTGGACAAAAAGACCATGTCATCCGCTCCGGCCATACTCCTTATCGACGACAACAGAGACGACGCCGAACTTACGCGCGAAGCCTTGAGCGAGGCGGCTCCCCATGTCGGCATGACCTGGGCGGCGGATGGACTCGAGGCCATGGGCCTGCTGCGCGACGGCCTGCGTCCCGACGTCATCCTTCTGGACCTGAACATGCCGCGCATGGACGGTCGCGAAACCCTGCGCCAGATCAAGGCCGACCCGGATCTGGCGCCCCTGCCGGTGATTATTCTTTCCACTTCCGACGCCGACCGCGACGTCATCGAAACCTACCGCTCCCGCGCCACGGCCTTCATGGTCAAGCCGGTCATCATCGACGACCTGATCGAGGCCCTGCGGGACATGACGCGGTTCTGGCTCGGCCACCACGTCCGTCTGCCGCCCAAGAACGACTAGCCCCGGGCCGACCGGAGAGGGTCGGACTTGCGCCCGGGGCCGCGACGACCGATCTCCCCAACATGACTCAGGACTTTCCCCCATCCCCCGACGAGACGGCCCAACGACGGGCCTTGCGGCGGCACCGTGCCCTGGCCACCGGCCTGCTGGTGGCGATGGCCGCCCTCTACGGGATCAGCCGCCTGCTGCCGCCCGAACCGGCGTTCTGGCGGGGGCTTGTGGAAGCCGGAACCGAGGCCGCGCTGATCGGCGGATTGGCCGACTGGTTCGCCGTCACCGCCCTGTTCCGGCGACCGCTCGGCCTGCCCATACCGCACACCGGCCTCATTCCCCGCAACAAGGACCGCATCGCCCGGCGCCTCGGCCTGTTCGTGACCGAGAATTTCCTGGCCCCCGATCTGGTCCATGAACGGCTACGCGGCCTCCGGATCGTCGCCCGCGCCGGAGTGTGGCTGAGCCGTCCGGACAACGCCCGCCGGGCCGCCGACCATCTGGCCGAAATGGTGCCGCCCCTCCTCGCCTCGGTGGACGACGCGCGCCTGCGCGGCCTCCTGCGGTCGGCCCTGACCCACCAGGTCCGCGCCGCCGACCTGACGGGCCTGCTGCGCCAGGCCCTGGCCGTGGTGCCCAAGGACGACTACGACGCCCTGGTGACGGAAGTGCTGGTCGCCGGGCGCCGCGCCCTGGCGGCCAACGAAGCCCATATCCAGGCCCTGGTGGCCGAACGCAACGGCTGGTGGATGCCGCGCGCCATCGACCGCCGAGTGTCCCGCGCCATCGTGGGCGGCGTCCTCGACCTGCTGGACGAATTGGCGCGGCCCGACCACCCCAACCGCGCCCGCCTGGACGCCGCCCTGATCGAGTTGCGCGAGAAGCTGGAGCATGACCCGGCGGTGCCCGCCCGCGTCGCCGCCCTGCGCGACCGCCTGCTCGGCCATCCCCGCGTCCAGGCCCAGATGGGCCGGGTGTGGGACGAGCTGCGCCGCCTGGCGAGCGAAAGCCTGAGCCGCCCCGACTCCCAGGCCCGCCGAGCCCTGGCCGACGGCCTTCAGGCGCTGGGGCGCCATCTGGTGATCGACGCCGACACCCGCCGCTTCCTGGAAGACCGCCTGGACGGCGCCGCGGTCGTCGTCCTGGTGCCGTGGCGCCGCGAGATCGGCGCCTTCATCGAGGACGTGGTAAGACGCTGGGATGCCCGGACGGTGGCCGACCGCATCGAACTTTCGGTGGGCCGGGACCTCCAGTTCATCCGCGTCAACGGTACCCTGGTCGGCGCGCTGATCGGCTGCGCGCTCCATCTTCTGACGACCGCCCTGGGGACCTGAACCGCCGCCCGCGCCGCCGACGCGGCGGGCCAAAAAGGGGGGCGGGCGGGTTGACCCGGACGGCGCCCCCGGCTCACATTGAAGGGGTCAAAGCCGAGGAACCGCCATGACCCCGCCCTTCACCCCCCCGACGTCCATGGACGAGGGACGGCGCATCACGCCGCAGTCCTTTGACGACACGACCCTGACCTTCGCCACCCTGCCGCCCATCGAGACGCAGCAGGACATGCTGACGGTGGCGCTGGCCATGGAGCGGGAATCGGTGATGCGCTACGCCGAACTGGCCGACCGCATGGAACTGGCCGGGGACATGGGTCTCGCCGCCCTGTTCCGGGGACTGCAAACGGAGGAATCGGGCCACGAATACGGCATCACCGCCTGGATCGAACGCGCCGGATTGATCCGCGACGACGGCACCCGTTTCCGCTGGGACATGCCCGGCGACGGCCCCGGTGGCGAGGACCTCAATACGCCCTGGAAGGCGCTGGCCATGGCCTTGCGCAACGAGGAACGCACCTTCGCCTTCTACGCCAACACCGCGCGCGCCGCCGAGGACGCCGAGATCCGCCGCTACGCCGAAAGCATGGCGCGCGAGGAACTCAGCCACATCATGCTGCTGCGCCTTCAGCGGCGGGCCGCCTGGCGCGCCGAACGGGAGGAGCGGCAGGAACTGTCCGACGATCCGTCCCGCCCCGAAGCGCCCTCGGTGGCCTCGGTCGCCGACCTCAAGGCGCTGGCCTGCGCCGGGGAAGCCTGCGCCGCCGCCGCCCTTCAGGACGCCATGGACCGCCTGGAGGCGGAGAGCGACGGCGATCCCGGCTCCATCGCCCTGTTCCGGGCCATGACCGAGGAAGCGGCGACCCGGGCCGACGAATTGGGCACCTTCGGCGAGGACGTGATGCCCCCGGAGGAGGACGTGGACGACGGCCCCGACATGCTGGCCCGGCGCCTGCTGCGCCGCGAGGCCCGCCGCGCCGCCGACACCTTCGACCGTTTCATGACCATGGCCGACGCCACCCGCGACGAGGATCTGCGCCGCGAGGCCCAGGCCGAGGCCGACGTGGCCCTGGCCCGCCTGGCGCGCCTGCGCGACCGATTGGCCGCCCTGCCGGACCCCCTGCCCGATCCGCCTCGCTTCCCTTAGAGCCGGAGCCGTAGGACGGGAGGCGTTTCCGGCCCCGGCGGTCGGGGGAGGGCGGACCATGTCGTCGCCGACTCGGTGACGCGTCAGACCGGTCGAGCCGTCAGGGATAGACGGCGCGGGCGTGCAGGCGCTTGAGATCCTCGAGCGTCACCGCCTCGAAGTCCGGGAAGACGGCCAGGGCGCCGGTGAAGTCGTCGCCCTGCGTATAGACGCTTTGCGACACCACCACGGGAACGCCCGCCGCCCGCGCCGCCCGGACGCCATTGGCGCTGTCCTCCAGGGCCAGGCACTGCCACGGCTTCAGGCCCAGGCGATCCAGGGCCACGTGATAGACCTGCGGATCAGGTTTCTTGATCGGCGCGTCGTCGGCGCAGCACAGGCATTCGAACCAGTCGTGCCCCCTGCCGCCCGTCGCCCCGTCCAGCAGGGCCAGGACATTGGCGCGCGTGGTCGTCGTCGCCACGGCCAGCCGCAGACCGGCGACGCGGGCCTCGTTCATCAGGCGCTGGACGCCGGGCCGCAGGGGCACGCCGCCCGCCCGCACCGCCGCCGTATAGAGGGTCGTCTTGCGGGCGTGCAGGGCGACCACGTCCGGCGCCTCGGGCGGCCCGTCGCCCGAGGCGGGGACCAGGGCCTCGGCGTAGGCGCGCATGCGTTCCTTGCCACCCGACACCTTCAAGAGGTCGCGATAGAGCGCGCGGTCCCAGGACCACGGCACGCCACGGTCGGCGAACGCCTGGTTGAACGCCTCGCGATGAGCCTCCTCGGTCTCCGCCAAGGTTCCGTCGACATCGAATATCAACGCCTGCAGGCTGTCTTCCAAGACCCGGTCCTCCGCCGCGGTGCTTTTCCCGCCCCATGCATGGCAACGGCGCGGCCCGACAAGTCTAAGGCGCGCCCAAGGCCCCGTCGCCACACCCCGCGGGTGGGTCAATGCCGCCCGTTCGGGCGACCCATGCACCAACTGTTTCAACCGGGAAACGGTTGACACAACCGCTTCCGATCTCAGACGTTGGTTGTTTAGTCCGCCCCAAAACGGGCGAACTCGCCACCCCAACGGGTTCAACCAGCCGAAGGAGGCACAGTGTGACCGAAACGACCTGGATCAAGCGACTGACCCGCACGGCGGCCCTGGCCGCGGCGCTCGCCACCGGCTTCGGCGGCCTGGCCTCGGCCCAGGAAAAGCTGCAGGCGGTGACCGACCCGAGCTTCGTTCCGTTCGAGATGATGGACAAGGACTCGGGCGAAATGGTCGGCTTCGACATGGACATCCTGGCGGAGGTCGCGAAGCGCGCGGGCTTCGAGTACAACCTGCGGACCATGGATTTCAACGGCATCATCCCCGCCGTCCAGACCGGCAACGCCCATGTCGCCATCGCCGGCATCACCATCACCGAGGAGCGCGAGAAGATCGTCGACTTCTCCGACCCCTACTGTGATTCCGGCCTGCGCCTGCTGGTCCCCGCCGACAGCAAGGTCGAAGCGATCACCGACCTGAAAGGCCTGAAGGTGGGCACCAAGATCGGCTCGACCAGCTTCGACTACCTGAAGGCCAACGCCGAGGGCGCCGACGTCACGCCTTATCCGGGCAGCGCCGACATGTACATGGCGCTGATGTCGGGCAGCGTCGACGCGGTGTTCTACGACGCCCCGAACGTCGGCTACTTCGCCAAGACCAAGGGCGGCGCCAAGGTGAAGACCGTCGGCCCGCTTTATGAGGGCCAACAGTACGGCATCGCCTTCAACGACGGCTCCGAATGGGTCGCCGCGGCCAACAAGGCCATCGCCTCCATGAAGGAGGACGGCACCTACGCCGAGATCTACAAGAAGTGGTTCGGCGCCATGCCGTCCGCCGAGTAAAGGACCCGCCGAAGGGGGGCGACGCGACGGCGTGACGCCCAAAGGTCGCGGCCCCGCGCCCGCCCCCCGACGACGCAGGAGAACGAGACCTTGGACAGCACCTTCACCTTCGACTGGCAGGCGGCGATCGATTCGCTCCCCTATCTGCTGGAAGGCATTCCCTACACCCTGCTGATCTCCTTCAGCGGCCTGATCATCGGCTTCGTCATCGGCATGATCTTCGGCCTGGGCAGCATCGCCCCGTCGCTGCTGCTGCGCGCGCCCTCCATCGCCTATATAGAGGTATTCCGGGGCACGCCGATCCTGGTCCAGGTGCTGTTCATCTTCTACGGCCTGCCCGAAATCACCGGCCCCATCGAGCCGCTGACCGCCGGCATCGCGGCCATCGCGCTCAATTCGGGCGCCTATATTTCCGAAGTGGTACGCGGCGGCGTGCAGTCGATCAACAAGGGGCAGCGCGAAGCCGGACTGTCGCTCGGCCTGTCCGGCCCGCAGACCTTCGCCTACGTCATCTGGCCGCAGGCCCTGAAGCGCATGATCCCGCCGCTCGGCAACCAGGCCATCGTGTCGATCAAGGACACCTCCCTCTTCGCCGTCATCGGCGTCGGCGAGCTTGTGCGTCAGGGTCAGATCTATATCGCCACCACCTTCACCGCCTTCGAGGTCTACTTCATGGTGGCGCTGCTCTATCTGGCCATCACCCTCAGCCTCTCGTTCCTGCTGCGCAGGCTGGAACGCAGCGGCCTAGTCGGCAAATAAGGGAGGGCGGCATGGCCCATCACAAGCGCACCGACGCCTCCGGCCCCATCGTGGACATGAAGGGGGTCAACAAGCACTTCGGCAGCCTGCATGTGCTGAAGGACATCAACCTGTCCGTCACCCCCGGCGAGGTGGTCGTCATCATCGGCGCCTCGGGCTCCGGCAAGTCGACGCTCATCCGCTGCGTCAACGGCCTGGAGCCGTTCCAGGGCGGCGAGATCCTGGTCGACGGCCACACCCTGGCGGCGTCCCGCCCCAACCGGTCGGAACTCCAGGCCATCCGCAAGGAGGTCGGCATGGTGTTCCAGCAGTTCAACCTGTTTCCTCACCGCACCGTCCTGAAGAACGTCACCCTGGCGCCGGTGAAGGTGCGCGGCCAGGGCGGCGGCGACGCCGAGGCCAACGCCCTGCGCCTTCTGGAGCGCGTCGGCATCGCCGATCAGGCGGGCAAGTACCCGACACAATTGTCGGGCGGCCAGCAACAGCGCGTCGCCATCGCCCGCGCCCTGGCCATGGACCCGCGCCTAATGCTGTTCGACGAGCCGACCAGCGCCCTGGACCCCGAAATGATCGGCGAGGTCCTGGACGTCATGCGCGAACTGGCCCAGGACGGCATGACCATGATGGTCGTCACCCACGAAATGGCCTTCGCCCGCGAAGTGGCCGACCGGGTGATCTACATCCACCAAGGCCAGATCGTCGAGGAAGGCCCGCCCGAAGAGGTCTTCGACACCCCCCGGCACGAACGGACCCAAAGCTTCCTGGCCCGCGTCCTGAAGCACTGAAAGGTCAAGGCCCCGCCCCTTATACGACGGGGCGGGGCTGAAAGAGCCGAGAGCGGAACGCCGGCTCGACGTCAGGCACGCACGGCGTTCACATAGGCACGGTCGGCGTGGAAGATGTGGCCACGCAGCCATTCCGCGACATAGTTGAACAATCGTTCCGCGGCATCCGGTCCGCCTTTTCGCACGTCCTCCGCCAGCGCGGCGAAATGCCTCAAGAAGTCCTGATGCATACCGCGGTGCTTTTGCAGGTCGGCATAGCCGTCCCGCGCCATTTCCTCCTCTTCCTCCTTGAAGTGCAGAGCCATCTCGCGGTCCATGTATTCGACGAGACGGATGGCGGCCGTCATGCCGTCGCCATGGACCATCTCACCATAGAACCGGTTCAATTCACCGATCACCGACTGATGATGTTGGTCGATGGTGGGGACCCCCAGCTTCAACTCGTTGGTCCACTCCAAGAGCTGCATGTTCTTCTTGTCGGCCCGAACCTGCGTCAGGAAGCGGCTGACCTCCAGGCGCATGGTTTCGGCCTGACGGGACAATTCTCCCGCCGCTCCCGCGATTTCGGTCGCCGCGGCCTCGGTTTCCCGAGCGGCTTCCTGAACGCCCCCCATGTTGGATGACACGTCCGCCGTTCCGGCGGCGGTCTGCTCCACATTCCGGGCGATTTCGCTGGTCGCCGCGTTTTGCTGTTCGACGGCGGCGGCCACCGACGCCGAAATCTCGTTCATCTGGGACACGACGTCGCTGATGACCTCGATGGCGCTGACCGCCTTGTCCGTGCCCTGCTGGACGGACTTGATCTGGTGGACGATCTGCTCGGTGGCCTTGGCGGTTTGGTTGGCCAGGGTCTTCACCTCGTTGGCGACCACGGCGAAACCCTTGCCGGCGTCGCCCGCGCGCGCCGCCTCGATCGTCGCGTTGAGCGCCAGAAGGTTGGTCTGATTGGCGATATCGGTGATCAAGTCGACCACCTCGCCGATCTTGGCGACATCCTCGGACAGTTGACGCACCGCCTCGGTCGTCTCGCGGGCCTGGGTGTTGGCCTGCTCGGCGATCTGCGTGGACCGTTGGACCTGAGCACCAATCTCGGAGATCGAGGAGGAGAGTTCCTCGGTCGCCGAGGCCACCGTCTGCACGTTGGCCGACGCCTCCTCGGAGGCCGCGGACACGGTGGTGGCCCGTTCGCTGGACTGCTTGGCCGTGGCCGTCATCTGGCTCGCGCTGGCCTGCAACTCCGTGGCCGAGGACGTGACCACCTCCATCACCTCTCCGACCGACGATTCGAAATGGTCGGCCATGCGGGTCAGGGCGGCGCGCCGGTTCGCCTCGGCACGGCGCTCCTGCTCCTCTTTCTGGGATTCCATATCCTTGGCGTGGATGAGGGCGTCCTTGAAGACCTGCATGGCCTTGGCCATGTCGCCGATCTCGTCTCGATGATCCTGGGCCGGAATGGGCACCGTCAGTTCGTTGTCCGCCAAACGGTTCATGGCATCGGTCATCGCCCCCACCGGTCGGCTGATGCCGTTGGAGATGAGCAAGGCCGCCAAGATGGAGAAAACGATGGCCAAGCCGGAGACGATCGAGTTCGCCGAGATCGTTTGTTCTATCGACGCCACCAACGCCGGCCCCAAACTATCCTGGCGCTCCTTGGCCGCGAGCTTCACGTCCTCGGCCAGATCGCTGACGCGGGGACCAACTTTGTCCAGGACACCACCAACCTTTTCGTTCATATCGTTGGAGGCATCGACCATCTCTCCGAACCCGGCCTTGTACGCCTCCGCCGACGTCAGCGCGGCTTCGATCATGCCCTTCCGCGGACCGGACTCAAGGCGCGCCGATACACCGTCGAGGATGTCCGTCATGGCGTCCAGATCGTCATTCACGGCGGTCGCGAAGTCGTTCGACCGGAACAAGGTGAACTTGACGGCATTCACGCGGGCCAGGAGAAACCGGCGATCGGCTTGCGCCAGCCGTCCGACCGGTCCCGCCTCGTTGAAGCGGACGAACTCGTCCAGAAGATCGGCCATCTGACCGTCGAGCGTGGCGCCGATCGCGCTCAGGGACTTGATGCTTTCCCTTATTCTGCCGTGATCTTGCGTCGCGTGATCAAAGGCTTCGAGGTAGGACGCCATATCCGCCTCTATACCGGTCAGCGCCTTGATCACGTCCTCGTTGTCGGTCAAGGTCTTCGCCTGCTCGGCGATTTCGCGAGCGGCCTCGGCGCGTTCCTTGACCGTGGCCACGTGGTCGGCGCTCCCGTCCCGCAGGAACTTCATGACGGCGAGACGGCTTGCCAAGAGGTCGTCCTGCACGCGCCCCGTCTCGTTGGAGACGCGCGCCAGCTGTCTGTATTCCGCGAAATCACTTTGAATCGTGATCAGGGAAGAAATACCAACCGCCGCCAGAACGATCAGAAAAAGAAGAACGGCGCCAAAACCACCGCCGATTTTCGCGCGGATACGGACCCGATTTAGAATATTCATACGTCACTTCCCATTATTCGACGTTCCGCGGCATTCCGAGTTCGACGGAAGGCGACCAGCCCCATCGCGACCGTCGGCTTGAACCGTGAAGACAGGCGTTGGCGGCGTCGCGCCCGGGAATCCGGCCCGAGGTTTCTGTCCGCCGAACCACCCAACCTTCCACGCCGAGGTCACCCGTCGCGTGGACTTCCGTCAAAGTCATGACGGGACGACGTTATAATCTCAACACATCTTTAGAACCATGGAAGATGGATGTGATCAGACAATATTTTAATCCCAGGTTGCACAATGACCGCCTTCCGGGAGATTCTTTGCCCTCGAACAATCAGAAGAGGGCTTGCATTGGCAATGAATCTAGCCTGCCCGGACCTAGCCCCGACCTCCGACCCGCCCGTTCGCCCCGAACCTCGATCCGGAAAAAACGCCTTTTCTTCAACGAGCGAATCGGCGGGAGACGGCTCCTCCCACGGTTCGAGGATCACGCCTTTTAGGGGTCCAGGAAATGGACGCGCGCCCGATACGGGCTGTCCGCCCCGCAGGCGTCGAATATCCTCTTGTATTCCAATGAACCGTTTGTCCAACCATTCATAATTCGAAGAAAATCCGCGCCCATGGGCGCAGCGGCCCACCCCCAGCACCGGAGGTGGGCCGTTTCCGCCTGCGTCGAAGGCGCCTTGTCCTTCGCCGCCGTCAGGTCAGGGGTTGTAGGGCAGACGTTCGGCCTCCGCCGTGCCGACGCGGGCCATCAGGGCGTGCTCCTCGCCCAGGCCCCGGATCAGGCCCCAGCACATGAACAGCATGATGACCGAGAAGGGCAGCGCGGCGATGATCGACGCCGCCTGAAGGGCGCCCAGGCCGCCCGACAGCAGCAGCACCGCCGCCACGAAGCCTTCGCCCAGGCCCCAGACCACGCGGTGCGGGGTCGGCGGCTCCATGTCGCCCACCGACAGGAGCGTGGTGATGACCAGCGTCCCGGAGTCCGACGAGGTGATGAAGTAGGTGGCGATCAGCAGCGTCGCGATCCCGGCGAACAAGGTGCCGACGATCCCGGCGGGCATGGCGTCCAGGGTGTGGTAGAGCGCCAGGGTGACGTCGGTGTTCACCGCCTCGACGATGCCACCGTCGCCCCACAGTTCCAGATGCAGCGCGGTACCGCCGAAGACGGTCAGCCACAGCATGGCGAGCAGCGCCGGAACCAGAAGCACGCCAAGGACGAACTCCCGCACCGTGCGGCCCCGCGAAATGCGGGCGATGAACATGCCGACGAAGGGCGCCCAGGCGATCCACCAGCCCCAATAGAACGCCGTCCAGGAGTTCTGCCAGCCGCTGGTACCGTCGGGAACGGCGCCCGCGTTGGTCCAGAAGGACAAGGGGATGATGTTGGTCAGATAGTCGCCGATGCCCTGGACGAAGAAATTCAGCAGGAACGCCGTCGGCCCGAAGATCAGGAAGAAGGCCAGGATGGCGATCGACAGCCACAGGTTCAGTTCCGACAGGATCTTCACGCCCTTGCCGACGCCCGACACCACCGACGCCGTGGCGATGCAGGAAATGACGGCGATCAGCACCAACTGCCAGCCTTCGCTGACCGGCAGGCCGAACAACTGATTGAGGCCGGTGTTCATCTGCACCACGCCGAAGCCCAGCGACGTCGCCACCCCGAAAATGGTGCCGAAGACCGCCAGGACGTCGACCGCGTGGCCGATGGGGCCGTAAATACGATCCCCGATCAGCGGATAGAGCACGCTGCGGATGGACAGCGGCAGCTTGCGCCGATAGGCGAAGAAGGCCAGCGACAGGCCGACCACCACATAGATGGCCCAGGGATGCAGGCCCCAGTGGAAATAGGTCAGCCGCATGGCGATTTCGGCCGCTTCCCGGCTGTCCGCGTGGTCCGGCGTCAGGAACGGATTGCTCTGGAAGTGGTAGATCGGCTCGGCGATCGACCAGAACACCAGGCCAATCCCCATACCGGCGCCGAACAGCATGGAAAACCAGGCGAAATAGCCGAATTCCGGGGCCTGGTCGTCATCCCCCAGCTTCAGGTCGCCGAAGCGGCTGAACAGCAGATAGACGGAAAACAGTAGGAACCCGGCGACGACCAGGATGTAGTACCACTTGAACATGGCGATGATGCCGCCCGACGCCCCCTCGAACCACGAGGCGGCGAGCTTCGGCGAAAAGGCGCCGAACATGACGAACAGGAAGGTGATGGCCAGCGCCACCGTCGCCATGGTCGGGTTCAGCCCCTTGAAGATGCCGCGGTCCGCCCTCATGGCTGCCCCCCGTGCTTCGGCTCGACGTTCATGATGTCGTGCTCAAGCGCGTCGGCGGGGTAGAACTCCTCGCCCACATGCTGGCCGGAGCCGCCCACGGCGCGATAGGCCATGCGCCCCATCAGGTTGGTGCGATGGTCGATCAGCGACACCGACGGGCGTCCGTTCACAGCCAGGCGCTGGCCCAGGAAGATGGCCAGCGGAACGCCGATGTTGGAGGTGCCGGTGGTCAGCCACAGCCGATACCAGTCCACCTGACCGCCGATGAATTCCACCTGCCGCAATCCGCCATCCATGCCCGCGTTGAAGAAGTCGCGCGCCTGACGGCTGGGAAAGACGTGGACGGTGATGTAGGCCAGTTCCAGCTCCGTGACCAGCTCGGCCAGGCTGAACTCGCCCGTCTGGTCGGCGGCGACGTGCTTTTCCGTGTAAGGGTCGATCTTGACCGACAGGTCGTCCGGGTCCGGGTCGAAGCGCGGAAGATAACGCACGAAGGCCGAGGTATCGGCCATCTGGTAGCGGCAACGCACGACGCGCAGCCCGGCCACGATATCCTCTATGGAGAGCGCCCGGATCTCGTCCTCGGTCAGGCGGGGAGCGGCGGAGGCGGCTCCCGGGGTCCGCGGTTGGTCCATGATCTGCTGTCTCCTGTGACTGTCTATCGCCCTTGGGCCTACCGAAAGGCGGCCTTCGGTTCAACCGACTCCTTGCCGAATGCGCCCTCCAGGACCAGAACGGCCCACCGGGAGGCAACGACCTCGCGCCGCCTCTCCCGCCATGTCCCCAGAGCGCGCGCGGTTGACGTGGCGCGGCGGCGGGGTATCTATGGGCGGTCGGCGCCGCCTCTCGCCGCCCCGACCGCCTGGAGCCTCCATGACCGCCACCGCCCCGAAAGACATCTTCTCCTATCGCCTGCATTGGGCCCACCGCCTGGGTCCGGCGCCCTTCCTGCCCATGTCGCGCCAGGAAATGGACGCGCTCGGCTGGGATTCCTGCGATGTCATCATCGTCACGGGCGACGCCTATATCGACCATCCGAGCTTCGGCATGGCGATCATCGGGCGCGTGCTGGAAGCCCAAGGCTACCGCGTCGGCATCATCGCCCAGCCCGACTGGCAGGACGCCGAAGCCTTCAAGGTACTCGGCAAGCCGAACCTCTATTTCGGGGTGACGGCGGGCAACATGGACTCCATGGTCAACCGCTACACAGCCGACCGCCGCCTGCGCCACAACGACAGCTACACGCCCAACGACGAAGGCGGCAAGCGCCCCGACCGCGCCACCATCGTCTATGCCCAACGCTGCCGCGAAGCCTTCAAGGACGTGCCGATCATGCTGGGCGGCATCGAGGCGTCGCTCCGCCGCATCGCGCACTTCGACTATTGGTCGGAAAAGGTCCGCCGCTCCATCCTGGCCGACGCCAAGGCCGACATCCTGCTCTACGGTAACGCCGAACGCGCCCTGGTCGAGGTCACGCACCGCGCGGCCCGCGGCGAGGCCCTGAAGGAGATGCACGACGTTCGCGGCGTCGCCGTCCTGCGCGACGCCGTGCCCGACGACTGGACGGAGGTCGACGCCTCCTCCATCGACGAGTCCGCACCGCACGTGCGCATGGCCGCCGATCAGGTGGTCCGCCTGCCCGCCTACGAGACGGTCAAGGACGACCCGCCGTCCTATGCCCATGCCTCGCGCATCCTGCATCTGGAAAGCAACCCGTCCAACGCCCGCCCGCTGGTCCAGCGCCACGGCGACAAGGAAGTGTGGCTCAGCCCGCCGCCCATTCCGCTGACGACGCCGGAGATGGACAAGATCTGGGCCCTGCCCTTCGCCCGCAATCCGCACCCGTCCTACGGCGAGGCGCGCATTCCGGCGTGGGAGATGATCCGCTTCTCGGTCAACATCATGCGCGGCTGCTTCGGCGGCTGTTCCTTCTGCTCCATCACCGAGCACGAAGGCCGCGTCATCCAATCGCGCAGCCAGGAAAGCATCCTGCGCGAGGTCGAGGAAATCCGCGACAAGACCAAGGGCTTCACCGGCGTCATTTCCGACCTCGGCGGGCCGACGGCCAACATGTGGCAGCTCAACTGCAAGGACGAGGAAACGCACAGCCTTTGTCGACGCCTGTCCTGCGTCTATCCCGACATCTGCAAGAACCTGAAGACCGACCAGACGCCGCTGATCGACCTCTACCGCAAGACGCGGGAGACCAAGGGCGTGAAGAAGGTGCTCATCGCCTCGGGCCTGCGCTACGACTTGGCCGTGAAGACCCCGGCCTACGTGAAGGAGTTGGTGACGCACCACGTCGGCGGCTACCTGAAGATCGCCCCCGAGCATACCGAGGACGGCCCGCTGTCGAAGATGATGAAGCCGGGCATGGGCACCTATGACCGCTTCAAGCAGATGTTCGACAAGTTCTCCAAGGAAGCGGGCAAGGAACAGTACCTCATCCCCTACTTCATCGCCGCCCATCCGGGGACGACGGACGAGGACATGATGAACCTGGCCCTGTGGCTGAAGCGCAACGGCTTCCGCGCCGATCAGGTGCAGGCCTTCCTGCCCAGCCCCATGAGCCTGGCGACCGCCATGTACCATTCGGGCCGCAATCCCCTGCGCCCCGTCCGCCGCGGCGCGACCGAGGACGATCTGGTCGCCTCCGCCAAGGGCCTGCGCCAGCGCCGCCTGCACAAGGCGTTCCTGCGCTATCACGACGCCGAAAACTGGCCCATGCTGCGCGAGGCCCTGAAAAAGATGGGCCGCGCCGACCTGATCGGCCCCTCGAAGAAGCACCTGATCCCGGCGTGGCAGCCCAAGGGCACCGGCGGCAGTGGCGGCGAAGGCGCCCGCACGGGCCGCAAGCACAAGGGTCAGAGCTTCCTGACCACCCACGCCGGAAAGGGCCGCCGCCCGACGGGCAAGCCCAAGGTACAGAGATAAACAGTGAGCACAACAACCCGGTTACGGCGTGACCTGTACCTATGCGTGGAGGCGGTAGGGCGCATTGACGGCACCAGCCGTGTTCCTACCACGCTTCGTAAGCTGACACTCGCGCTTGAAGACAGACGCTTCTATTCACATCCCGGCTTCGACCTAATTAGTATTGGCCGTGCGGCACTGCGAAACGCGCAGGGCCGCCACGGGGGAGGCGCCAGCACCATTGCACAGCAACTCGTCCGAACCATTACAAACAGACGGGAAAGAAACGTGCGGAGAAAAGTACGGGAGATACTTTTGGCAATCGCCCTAACGGCGCTTGTCGGAAGGGAGCGTATATTAGACACCTACCTGAAGATCGCGTACTTTGGCTACAATCTATGCGGCGCACGCGGCGCATCGGAGAAATTGTTTTCACGCCCCCTTGAGGCACTCGACGATGTTCAGACAGCCGCTATCGCGGCGATGTTGCGCTATCCGCATCCGAACCACCCAAGCGCGGAGTGGCAACAACGCCTTCGAGTAAGGGCGACCTACGGCATCACCCAATCGGAGCGTCCTCACTGGGTCCGAAACTGGCCGACCATCCCCTGTTCTATCAAGCAGAGCAGAGATTTATCAAAGTCATAAACCAAGCCATTTACGTAATCTATTTTTTCCCAAACCTCACCAAGAGGCCTTGCATCCGGCGCATTCTTTAAAAAACGCTCCAAGAGGGTTCCTATAAATATCAAATCCTTAGATATTTTTTCTTCAAGGTATTTTCTTTTTTCCACCCCAAAATAAACTTCAACTCTTGCATAATTCCTGTTAATATTTTCATTCCACTCATAAAGAATCTTTCTGTAATCTGAAAAAGCACCTTCTACGCGAGCATTGTCCCCCGAGCGAAACGCATAGACTATCTGACGGTTTCGGTAGAGGCGCGTATCCAAAAGACGGCTAATATCGTCGAATACAGCCCATGCCTGACTCCGTTCTTCGTCACGCAGCTTAACTCGGCGCTGGTGCTCCCAGGCTCTGTTCTGTAGCCGATCCGCAAACCATCTTCCCAATATGCTTGTAAGCAGAAACGCACCCAGGAGCTTAGCTCCATCAATGATCCACTCCATCGACTCTTCGCCCACCGGGTCCATTCAGCCCACCAAAATCAGAGACACGCTTCAATTGTATATTCTTATGCCGCGCCAACATGCAATCCCCACCAACATTGCCTATACGCCTTCCCCGGAAGATTCTACAACAGCTATGGAAGTAGCTGAGTTCATCGCGAATCATTAGGCCGCAGTTGTCGACAACCTCCCCGTCTCTTCCGTAACACCGGTTACAGACGCCCCGTCGCGGGACGCCTAGCCTCCTCCTGTACCCAACACCAGGAGGATTCAATGACCGCACCCCTGCGCCTGTTCATCGACACCCACGACGTCCGCACCGAGACCTTCCCCAAGGGTCTGACGCGGGAGCAATTCGCCGGTTTCTATACCGCCTACCAGGACGCCTGCCGGGCCGAAGGCGTGACCATCGTGCGCACCCACCTGAGCCTCGCGGACGGACGGGCGTTCTGCCTCAATCTGGCGCCCGACGCCGAGGCCGTGCGCCGCGCCCATGAGCGAGCCGGCCTGCCCTTCGACGGCATCACCGAGGTGGAGACGGCCAGCCCGTCGGACACCTTCCTTCTGTTGCGCGGCCAGGCCGCCTAAAGGGAGGGGACGGCGATGCACGTCGATGTTTCCGCGCTGCTCGCCACCGGCACGGGGGCGGTTCTGACCGCCGCCGCCGTGCTGACCCTGCTGCTGCGGAGCGATCTGGCGACGGCGGGCAGCGGGCGCATCGTGCTGGGCGGTGCCCTGGGCCTGGGGGTGATCGTCTTCACCCTCAAGCTGATCATCCTGACCGTCCTGATGACCTTTCCGGGACAAACCATCGCCCCCCTGATCCGGGGCGCGGCGGCGCTCCCCGTCCCGCCGCCGAACCTCCCCATAGAGGACCGCCGCGAGGTCCGGCGGCCCGAGGCGTGGCGCCCCCTTCCGGCGACCGCCCCCGCCCCGCCGGAGAATCCGACCACCCCGGCCAAGGTCGCCCTGGGCGAACGGCTGTTCAACGACAGGGCGCTGTCGCTGGACGGCACGCTCTCCTGTGCCTCCTGCCACGACCTTCTGTTCAAGGCGGGCGCCGATGGTCGCCCCGTGGCGCCGGGCGTCGGCGGCGCCCTTGGCGCGCGCAACGTGCCGACGGTGTGGAACGCCGCCTTCCAAAGCCGCCTGTTCTGGGACGGTCGGGCCTTGTCCTTGGAGGAGCAGGCGTCCGGTCCCCTACTCAACCCGGAGGAGATGGCCATGCCCTCGGCCGCGGCGGTGGAGGACCGGGTGAAGGTCGACGATCGCTACGCCGCCGCCTTTTCCGCCGCCTTCGGGGACCCCACCATCACCATGGAGCGGATCACCGCCGCTCTGGCCGCTTTCGAGCGCACGCTGATCACCCCGGACACCCCCTACGACCGCTTCGTGGGCGGCGAGACCACGGCCCTGACCGGCGAACAGCAACGCGGCATGTGGCTGTTCCGCGAGGCGGGCTGCCAGGCCTGCCACGCCGGTCCCAACTTCAGCGGCGCCAGCCTGATCGGCCAGCGCACGCCCTTTCAGATGTTGCTGTCCAGACGGTCCCCGGCGGCGGCACCCTTCCGCCTGAGCGAGGACACCGGGCGCGCGCCCGAGGGAAGCCCGGCGGGCCTGTGGCGCATCCCCAGCCTGCGCAACGTGGCCCTGACCGCGCCCTATTTCCACAACGGCGCGGTCGACGCCCTGGAAGACGCGGTGCGGATCATGGCGGAATCCCAATTGAACGCCCTGGTCCTCGACGACCACGCCGCCCGACCGCTCCCCCAGGTCCAATGGACACGGGATGAAGGCCGCTACGCCGCCGGGGGCCGCCTTGTCCTGGATCAGCGGGACATCAAGGCCCTGGCCGCCTTCCTGCGCGGCCTATCGTCGCCGCGTCTGGTCGCCGCCGCCGGGGGCTAGAGTGGATTTCTTTAGAGAAATGCGTCGTCGCGGACGTTTCCGCCCGCTCGGGATTATCTCGAGTGCTAGGATGCGGGCGCGCGATTTTCCATAAGGAGGTTCCGCATGGGGGGCGAGGACATTCTGGCGGTTCCGGCGTTCCGGTGCCTGGGCGACGCCGGTCGCCGCGCGCTCTCCGAAGGTCTGGTGCGCGCCGCCGGAGACACCGGCCAATGCCTGGTGGAAAAGGGGCAAGCGGTGTCCGGCGCCTATTTCGTCCTGGGCGGACGCCTGCGCGTCTCGACCCTGACGGCGGACGGCAAGGAAGCGACCCTTTACGTCATCGATCCCGGCGAAACCTGCATCCTGGCCCTGAACAGCCTGTTCAACGACCTGCTCTATCCGGCCTGGGTGCACGCCGACGCGCCGACCGCCATCGGGATCGTGCCCGGCCCCCTCTACCGGAAGCTCTTCGAAACCGAACCGGCGGTGCGCGACCTGACCGTCCATGCCCTGTCCACGCTGGTCTTCCGCCTGATGACCGAGCTGGAGGACGTCCACGCCCACCGCCTGGACCAAAGGCTGGCCCGGTTCCTGCTGACGCGGGCCTCGACCGAGGGCGTCCTGCGCATGACCCAACAGGACCTCGCCGCGCACCTAGGCACCTCGCGCGAGGTCATCGGACGCCTGATGGCCCGCTTCGCCGCCGAAGGCGTCCTGTCCACCCGGCGCGGCACCATCACCCTGCTGGCGCCCGCGACGCTCCGCGCCCTTCTGTCCGAAGCGCACGGCGGCGCAGTCCGCGACCGGTGATGTCGCAAAATGCCCCGCAGGACCAATTCGCGGCGCGATTGGCGCGACCTCCACCAGCCCAGGGGCACCATTTCCGCCTTTTACCGATAGGAAACCGGTCAAATATCCGACTGAGAATGTCTGGCATGAGGCTTGCTATCAGACGACGACGAACAACAACCATCGTCCAAGAGACCCCTTCAGGAGCCCTGCCGTGACCGCTCAGCCTCAGACCTACGGACTCGACCGCGCCGGACGCACCGCCTTTCTGGCTATCGACGAGCGCACCAGCGCCCTGCTGCGCGACGTCAAACCCATCCTGGAAGCCAACATCGACGGTATCCTGGACGCCTTCTACGACTACGTGGGCCGGGCCAGCGACATCGTCCGCCTGTTCGGCGGCCAGAAAGGCATCGCCCATGCCCGCGCCATGCAGCGCAAGCACTGGCTGGAAAACGTCTTCGCCGGGGACTTCGGCGACGCCTACGCCCGGCAGGTCATCACCATCGGCCGCGTGCATGAAAAGGTGGGCCTGGAGCCGCGCTGGTACATGGGCGGCTACTGCTACATCCTGAACATGGTTAGCGCGATGGTGGTCAAGGCCTACCGGCGCAAACCCGATCACGCCGCCAACATCATCGCCGCCATCAACAAGGCGGTGTTCCTGGACATGGACATCGGCGTTTCCGTCTACATCCAAGCCACCAAGGAAACGGCGGCCAACGAGTTGGCCCGCCACGCCGACCTGTTCGAGAAGGAGGTCAGCGGCCTGGTGGACGCCGTCGCCGCCTCGGCCAGCGGGCTGACCGGCACCGCCGCCGACATGACCCAGACCGCGGGCACGGCGTCCGAGCAGGCCGCCACCGTCACCGCCTACGCCGACCGTTCGGCCGCCAACGTGCAGACCGTGGCCGCCGCCGCCGAACAGCTCAACAGCTCCATTTCCGAAATCGCCCGCCAGGTCCATCAGGCGGCCACCATCTCCTCCGAGGCGGTGCAGGAAGCCGATCGTGCCAGCAACCTGATCGACAGCTTGGTCAAGCGGGCGGAAAACATCGGCGAAGTCGTGAAGCTGATCAACGACATCGCCAGCCAGACCAACCTTTTGGCGCTGAACGCCACCATCGAGGCGGCGCGCGCGGGCGACGCCGGCAAGGGCTTCGCCGTGGTCGCCAACGAGGTCAAGTCGCTGGCCACCCAGACGGCACGCGCCACCGACCAGATCGCCAAGCAGATCGCCGATGTCCAGTCGGCGACGCGCGACGCGGTCGGCGCGGTGCGCGGCGTCGCCGGCATCATCGGCAACATCAGCGAAATCTCCGGCAGCATCGCCAGCGCCGTCGAGGAACAGGGCGCGGCGACGGCGGAAATCTCCCGCAACGTCCAGGAGGCCGCCTCCGGGACCCGGGAGGTGACCAACACCATCGCCCGCGTCTCGGAAACGTCGGAACAGACCGGACAGGCGGCCCAGACCGTGCTCAACGCGGCCTCGACCCTCAACACCCAGTCCGACTCCCTGCGCCGTCAGGTCGACGGCTTCCTGTCCAACATCCGCGCCGCCGCCTGACGCACCGTCACGGCGAGGCGCCGCGGCGACCGGACCGGGGCGGGCTTCCCACGAAGCCCGCCCCGCCGTCTTTTGTCAGGCCGCGTCCCCGACGGCTTCGGCGCTGTCTTCGTTCAGCGTCAAGAGCGTGGCGTTGCCGCCCGCCGCCGTCATGTCCACGGTCAGGGTCCGTTCGGTCACGAAGCGGTCCAGGAACCGCGGTCCGAAGTCTTCGTCCACCAGATGGGTGATGGCGCCGTCGCGCGCCGCCAGGATGGCCGCCAACGCCGCGCGATCATCGTCCGCCCCGGTGTGCGCCACGGTCGACACCCGACCGTCGCCCGCGCACCGGCAGGCGGCGGCGGCGTCGCCGAAGACATGCCCCAACACTCCCGGGTCCTCCACCGACGGCACGAGGCGGTCGAGGGCGGCGGCCAACGGCGGCGCGGTCACGGCGACCACCGTATCGCCGCCGCCCAGGGCGGCCCCCAGTTGCGCGACGGCGCGGGCGAAATCCCCCGCCGCCCCGGCCACCGCCAGGACGACGCCGCGCCCGTGGAATTGCAGTTCGTTGTGCTCGCCGGTCGGCCCCGGCATGGTCAGCGGCTTGGCCAGATCGGCCCGCGTCTGGTCGGCGAGGGTCCGCAACCAGACCTCGGCGGCGCGGACTTCCCCGGCGGCGACGGCTTCGCTCCGCCCGCCGTCGCGCACCAGAAGACCGGTCAGCAGCACGGCGTCGCGGGCCACGGCGTCGGCCAGCGCCTCGACCGCGGCGGCCCGGTCGGAGGCGGCGCGGCGGCTCCATGCCGGGAAGCCGGCGGCGGCGGCGCGCAGGGCATCGTCCATGGCCGCCCCGGACGAGCTTTCGGGGCATGGCGGCAGGTCCGCCGGTCGCAGGGCGGCGACGTCGCGGGCCAGGTCCTGCCCGAGCGCCGCGCCGTCCGCCGCGACCACGGAGACCTCGGCGAAACGGGCCACATAGTGTGGGCCACCCGCCTTGGGGCCGGTGCCGGACAAGCCTTCGCCGCCGAAGGGCTGCACGCCGACCACGGCGCCGACCATGTTGCGGTTGACGTAGGTGTTGCCGATGCGGCTGGCCGCCTGAAGCCTGCGGGCACGCGCGTCGATGCGGGTGTGAATGCCCATGGTCAGGCCGTACCCGGTGTCGCGGATGGCGCGCACGGTCTCTTCCAGCTTGCCCGCCGGATAGCGGACGACATGCAGGACGGGGCCGAAGACTTCGCGCTCAAGACGGTTGATGCTGTCGATTTCGTAGGCGCGCGGGGCGAAGAAGCAGCCTTCCGCCGTTTCTTCGGGCAAGGGCACCTCGAACAGCACCTTGGCCTCGCGACTCATGCGGGCGGCGTGGGCTTCCAGGACTCCGCGCGCCTCGTCGTCGATGACCGGGCCGATGTCGGTGGACAGCAGCGACGGATCACCCACCGTCAGGGCGTCCATGGCGCCCTTCAGCATGGTGATCATGCCGTCGGCCACGTCGTCTTGAAGATAGAGGACACGCAGGGCCGAACAGCGTTGACCGGCGGAGCCGAAGGCGGAGATCAGGACATCGCGGATGACCTGTTCCGGCAGGGCCGAACTATCGACGATCATGGCGTTCAGACCGCCCGTCTCGGCGATCATCGGCAGGCCGCCGCGCGCGGCGAGCGCCCGGTTGATGATCTGGGCGACCTCCACCGAGCCGGTGAAGGCCACGCCCTTGACCCGCGCGTCGCCGACCAGCCGCGCGCCGACGGTCTCGCCTTTGCCCGGCAGCAGTTGCAGGGCGTCGGCGGGAATTCCGGCCTCGTGGAAAATGCCGACCATTTCGGCGGCGACCAGCGGCGTCTGTTCGGCGGGCTTGGCGATGACCGCGTTCCCGGCCCCGAGGGCGGCGGTGATCTGGCCGGTGAAGATGGCCAGCGGGAAGTTCCACGGGCTG
>CAZFRK010000006.1:0-29036 GCA_964521375.1 uncultured Rhodobacterales bacterium | reverse complement strand
CCGCGCACCTGCCCCGGCAGGCCGCGCCCCGGCATGTCGCCCGCTCGGAACCCAGCACTCTGATCGCGCCGCCTCGCGACCACCCCGCGGCTCGGCCCCGGGTCGAGAAACCACGGCCGCGGGTCGAACAGCCCCAACCGCCGTTCCCGGAAACGCGCCCGCGGCCCCAAGGCCGCCCGGACACGGGCCGGTCGGCGCGACCGGGACCGCGCCTTGCCCCGGCGGCGGGGCGCACCGCCGCCTGAGCCGCCTTCGCTTTCAAGACCCGTCCACAAGGCGACAGAGCACGCGCCCGCCCGATGGACGGCGCGCGAAGAGGCGACGCATGCGTCGCCTCTTCTCCCGCGTGCCCAGAGGCGGCGGGCTAATCGCGCGCGTTGTTCTCCAGCGCCCGCAGCATCTGCTTGTGCTCCCGGCGTTGACGAAGGTAGCGCCCCCCGGAGGCGGCGCTGGAGGTGGCCGCCAAGATACCGCGCGAGACGGCCCCCACGCCCGCGGTCGCCGCAAGTCCGCCGAGCCGCATCCCGGAGTCCATGCCGTCCCCGGAGTTGGAGAAGGCGGACGCCAGAGCACTGGCCTTCATCATCATCTGAAGGGTCAGGATGCCCGTGGCGACGAAAATCCAGAACGTGGGGCTGGAGAAGGAGAAGGCTGCCTTGAGTTTTCCTTGAGAGCCGTCGAGCTGCTTGAGCATATCCACGTAGCCCCCGCTCGAGGAGCTTCCGGTCACCGCCGAAACGAAATCGTCGAGATTAACGATCATCAGGGTGAGGCAGATGCCGAGAATCACGCAGAGGAAAAGAATCGTCAGCGCCGAATGGACCAACATGCGCATGGCGGCGGCGACTAGGTTGCGGGTCTGCGGAAACACCCAGGCGACGATCAGGAGCGGCAGGATGACGCCGATGATGGCGAGGCGCATCAGGCTGTCGATGAACAGAAAGGGAACCATAAGCTCCAACAGACCGTAGATCACCACCACGATCAGACCGGCGGTGAACAATGAGAAGCTGAAGGAGAGGAAACTCCCGGAGCTGGCCGATTCGATCAACGTCGCGCCGATCAGGATGCCCATGCTGGAGACGTCGCCCATCGTATTGACGACACACACCGCTTGGCTGATCACAGCGTCGCTGACCAGTCCACCTCCATAATTGGTCGGTGTACAGGTCGAAGAGAAATTCAGTCCCGACACCATTCCGGTGGCGAGATTGTAGGCCGAGGTCAGGATGGCGCCACCATACTCCATGGTGGCCGAAAACAGCGGGTCGATCAGGAATTTCCAGATGACGTTGTCACTCAGCAGGTTGGTCAGCAGAATGCTGGCGACGATGGTCCAGCCGACGCGCCCGGCGAAGTCCTTCCAGAAGGCCGCCGGGTCGACGCCCGCCGGAGACCCGATCAGTCGACCGGCGGCGACCAAGAGCCAAATCACGAAGGCGGCGGGCAGAAGCGCCTTCCGCGTCGCATCCTTGACCGCGCTATAGAGGCTGCTCGCCAGTTTGTTCGCCGTCGTCAGGATGGTCGACACCATCTTGCAGGATATGCAGGTATTGACCATCGCCGGATTGATCGCCACCGGCAGGAGAAGCGCCTCGTCCGGCGCCGATGGCGGGGCGGAGGCATGGTGCCGGGTCGCTTCCCAGCCGACTCCGTGGACCGGAGCGGCTTGCGCGAGCGAGGCATGGGTCAATGCCACGACCAACCCGACCAGGAGGAGGCAACGGCTCATAAGGTGACGGAACGTCATGGGGATGCCTCATCCGATGGCGGCGGGGGATTCGATGGGTTCGGCCCCTTGGGCGGCAGGAAATAGGAAGGCTTTGGCAGGCCGACCAAGCGGACGACGGCGATCAGAACCAGGGGAATGGCCAGCAGGGAGACCCACCGGATGGCCGTCAGAACCCATTGATCGACGAAGGCGACGGCGACCAGCAGGGCGAGTCCGCCGAAGACCGCCCAACGTCCGAGGGCCTTCATGGGGTGGCGTCTTGGCTGGTGGCCATGTCCTGGGCGACGATCCAGGCGCGCAGGCTGTTCCGCGTGACGTCGATGGTTCCGTCGGCCCGCTCCAGGACCACGAGGGTATGGGTGTCCGGACCGGCCTGCGCCAGGATCTCCAGGGCGATGCCATGGGGATCGGCGTCAGTTTCCGCCGTCGCCTGAATCAACAGCAGTTCGTCGTCATGGTTTCGGGTCAGTATGCATCGGTAGTCGACGGTCATGACACCCCCTCCGAAAATTGGACAAAAATTATCCGAACGGTTTTCGGCTGGCAACCCTTCGATTCGGCGAATTCGACGGACTCGAGTCTACTCCCCGGCCTCTCATGATCGACGCGCCTGTGTCCCGGCGGTCATTTTTATGACAGTTTCCACGCCCATGACGGGTTTTGATGGATATGTCTATTCTGGGAAGCGTAAAAACCTAAACCTTATGGATAGGCTCAGGCCCCGTCATCGAATATTCACGATCTAACATGTGCGCGCCCCCCGCCCCTTATGATTATTCCTAGATCAGGCGTCGTAGGGAGCCTTAGACGCCGCTCTGGAGGGAAGGGGGTTATCACCATGAAGCGCATCGTTTCCGTCGAGGAAGCTTATCTCGTCCTGAGAAAGGCGATCGCCAGCCTGGAACAGCGGGAACCGATCGAGGACGCGTTGGAACTGCTCCTGCGCGTCTATGATTTCGTCGAAATGCCAGCGACCCGCGCGTATCCGTCCATGGTCGAACGAATCGGTCGATAGACGCCTTGGCGGGGGCCGGGACCGGCGCTCCGCCGAAAGACCATGGACACAGGTGTACGGTTCGGACCTGAAGGCGTCGGCACAAGACGTCCGGCTGGGACGCCACCGAACACCTTCGCGAAATCGGTGGGACCGCGGCGAAAGGGACGGGAGGCCCTTTCGACCAGCGCGGCGCCACCAACCATGCGGGACGCGCCACGATGAAGCTTTGTCGCCCGGCCCCCTCCGGTCACGCCAAGCGAAAGCCCGCAGCCACCCCGTCGACTTGAACCAGCGGCTGCCCCCCCGGAAGGACCACTCCTCCACGAGTCCAGAGGACCGACGTGAATGGTCCCCGGCCACGCCAAGGCCACCCTTGCCCGCGCTCGGCCCGCGCGCCGGCGCCTCCCGAGGCTGGGAGGCTGTCCCGGCGAGGCTTCCCGATGGTGGGCGAAGAAACGAACAGCGACCGCGGAAGGACCGGGGACCGCCGTCCACCGGTCAGGGAAGCCCGATGAAGACCACGCGATGCGCCTTGATCCCATCGTCGCCCAAGACCACCGCCGCCGCCGGATTCTCGGCGACACCTTCCAGGACGCCGTCGTCGTTTTCCCGGACGCGGACCGGCAGGGCCTTGCCGTCCTCGGCGTAGACCACGGCCAGATCTCCATGGGCCAGGGGTTCCCCCGGACAGGCGTAGAGCAGGCTGCGAACCGGCAGCGCCGCCCCGAGACGGCGCGCGGTCATGCGCAGGACATAGGCGTCCGGCGCATCCTCCAGGCCGGGCGGCGCGGCGACCGTCCCCGTGGGGGCCGCCCAATCGACCTGGGTCAGTCCACCGTCCGCCACCTGCCCGAAGACCGGCAGGTCCCGGACCGTCGCGCGGAGCGGCTCGCCCCGCGCGCCCTGCGTCGCGGCGGACGGCGGGATCCGGTCCCGGGCCTCGGCGCCGACACCCTCCTCGGCCAGTTGGTCCAGGGCCTCGGGGGTCGTCCCCAGGGCCTTGGCGATGGCCGACAGTTCGTCGTCCGTGACCTTCCGCTGCCCCACCTCGATCCGGTGATAGACGGAAAGCGTCATGTCGGAGGCCGAGGCGACCTCCACCAACGACAGCTTGCGGGACTTGCGCAAGGCGCGGATGGCGCTTCCCAGGCGCTTGAGGCCGGACTGTTCGTTGTGGCGGCAGCGTTTTTCCTGTTCCCGCCGCCAGCGGTCGACGACGTCCTCGGGGCTGCGCCCCTCGATCACCAGAAATTTGTCGTGTTGACAGTCCAGGAAGTCGGCGAGCCGGGAAATCTGGTCGGAATCGAGACGGCGATAGCCTTTCTCGATCTTGCTGATGGCCGACAGGGTCATCCCCAAATGCCGCGCCACCTCCTGCATGGTGCGTCCGCGGCTGCGTCTGATGGACCGAATTTCATTCGGGAAAACGATTTCTTCCATGGCGTCGCCCGTCGGCTTTGGGAGCCCCTCCCGGAGTTTTCCCCATACTAGTGGGCAGGGTCGGCGCTGTCTTCAAGAAATAGCGGACGAAAAACAGCACCTCCAGGCTCCCCGATCCACCGCCTCCCACCCCAGCCCCCGCGCCCGCCCCGCCCTTCGGCGGGGACAGTGTCGCGGCGGGAGGAACACCGGGTCGGACTGTTACGAAACTGTCAAGGTTTAACGGCGCGCGGCTTGTGGACAGAAACTCGACAAATATGTAAAGTCCGCCCATCAGAATCTCGCGGAGAATTTGTCAATGCTCAACGTCCTTCGTCGCACCGGCGGTTTCGGCGCGCTGGCTATCCTGGTCGTCCTGATCGCCCTTGCCCCGGCGGAAGCCTTCGCACAGCAGTCGAACGGCGTCTTCGCCACCGTCGGCACCAAGGCGAAAGACCTGTTCAATGAGGTCCGGACGATCATCTTCATTCTCGGCGGGTTCGGCCTGATCGGTCTGGCCATGGGCGCCATCTTCGGAAAGATCAACTGGAAATGGTTCGGCGGCCTGGCCTTCGGGCTGGTCCTTCTGGCCGTCGCCGGTGCCGTTGTCGAATACCTGACCGGCGCGCCGGTCGGCATTCAGGACTCGCTCCAATAACCCGATGCGAGAACCCATCCTCAAGGCCGTGGCCCAGCCGCCACAACTCTTTTGGGCGCCCATGCTGCCCGCCACGGCCAATCTCGCCGTCCAGTTGCCGATTACCTTCATCTGCATCGCCTTGTTCGATCTCAATCCGATCGTCATCGCGAGTTCGACCGTGATCGTCCACCTGGGATTGGTCCTTCTGGGCATGCGGGACCCGCACCTGTCCACGATGTTGCAGGCCAGCGGCCCGCATCTCCGGAAGACCCGCAACGCCTTTCCCGTGAAGGGGAACAAGTTTGTCGCCTGATCCCTTTACATCGCTGGTGCAGACGCCGTCCCTGCTTCAGTCGGTGGCGGCGGTCGGCGGCATGGTGGCCGCGGCGTCCTTCGCCGCCGCCATGGTGACGCGGGTCGGCAGACAGATCCTGCCGCCCCCCAGCGACGAGCGATTGGCCGATTTCCTGCCCTTCGAAGGTCAGGAAGCCGACGGAGCGACGTTGCTGTGTCGCGACGGCAGCCGGGTATCGGTGTTCCGCGTCAAGGGCGTCGATCAGGCGTTTCTTCCCGAGGGACGTCGCATCGCCTTCCTGGAAGCCCGCAAGAAGTGGCTGGACTCGCTGGGCGACCTGGAAGTCTCGGCCCGCGTCTTCACCATCCGCCGGCAGATCGGCGTGCCCGCCTACGAGGCCCCGGACACTCCCGTCCTGGCCCGCATCCACACGGCCTGGTCGACCGAACTCAGCAAGGTGTTCGTCAATGAACACTATGTCGTGCTCTCGGCGCGCCCCCGGAAGCACGCCCAGCGCGACCTGGAGCAGGCCAACCAGATCCTGATGGCGACCCTGGCCGACTACGGCGTCACGCAGTTGCGCGAGACGCGGACCGAGGACGGCCGGACCACGCCCGGCCCCTTGACGGTCTTCGCCACCCTCGCCAGCCCTCTGTCACGGCCCGTTCCCAGGGCGGGCGGCCTGCAAGGCGAGGAGATCAACGACCTCCTGACCGCCGACGAGATTCATTTCACCGGCCAGCAGGGCCTGATCCGCGTCTCCTCGGGCGACCGGGAGAAATACTGCGTCGTCATCGGCCTGCGCCGCCCCGCCGACGCCGCCGACGAACAACTCGCCGGTGATCTCGCCACCATCGACGGCGAGGTGGTGCTGCAACACAGCCTGACGCCGATTCAGCGCCCCAAGGCGGTCGCCGCCCTGCTGCAACAGCAACGGCTGGCCCTGATGACCAGCTTCTCGCCCTCGGTCCAGGACCAGTTCGAGGAAGCCATCGCGGTGGTCCACGAAGCGGACGAGGACTATCAGACGATCGTCGACTACGCGATGACGGCGTTCGTCTACGGCGACACCGAGGAAGAGGTGAACCGGGTCGAGGCCGCCATTCAGCGCATCTGCCGCCTGCACGGCGCGGTGCCCGTTCGGGAAAGCTTCGCCGCCCAGCCGTCCTGGTTCGCGCAGTTCCCGACCTACGACAAGTATCCGCGCCTCTATCGCCTGCTGTCCCGCGCCGCCGCCTGTTCCGTGTCCCTGGACCGGGCGCCGGAAGGCCTGGACAAGAGCGACTGGGGTCCCGGCCCCATCGCCGTCTTCCGGACCTCCGCCGGGTCGGCCTACAAGTGGCAGTTCCACGTCACCGACGAACGCGAGGCGGTCGGCCATCTGGCCGTCATCGGCCCGTCCGGCCAGGGCAAGACCACCATCATGGCGTTCCTGGCGGGCATGGCCATGCGCCACCAGGATCTGCGCGTCTACTTCTTCGACCGTCACCGGGGCGTGGAGATCTTCACCCATGCCATCGGCGGCTCCTACGTCACCTTCGATGGCCAGAACGGGGGCGCCAGCCTCAACCCCTTCGATTGTCCCGACACCCCGGCCAACCGCGCCTTCCTGCGACGCTGGCTGAAGGCCATCACCCTGTGCGACGACCCGGTGGCCGACGCCGAGGTGGCGCGCGCCGTGACCACGGCCTTCGACTATCTGCCTCCGGCGGAGCGCACCTTGCGCAATCTGCACAAGGCCTGCTTCTCGCCCAATGGGACGATGCGCAAGGAGCTGTTCCGCTGGGTCAACGAGAAGCAGTACGGCGGCATCTTCAACGCCACCCAGGACAGCCTGGATCTGTCGGGCCGGTTCGTCTCCTTCGACTTCACCTCGATCTTCGAGGACGAGACCCTGGCCCCCGCCGTGGTCAGCTACGTCATGCACCGTATCCAGTCGGTCACCGGGCAGACCGGGGCGCCGTCGCTGATCGTCATCGACGAAACGGCGCCGATGCTGAAGCACCCCATGTTCCGCGACAGCTTCATCGCCGGCCTCCAGGAGGGCCGCAAGAAGCGTCAGGCCTACGTCTGCGCGTTCCAGCAGCCCAACATCGTCGACAAGATGGGACTGGGCGAAGTGATCCGCGGCCAGTGCCAGACCGTGGTCTTCTTCCGCAATCCCCAGGCGACGGCGGACGACTACACCCATTGGGGCCTGACCCCGCGCGAATTGGCCTTCATCCAGGGACGCAGCCACCAGGAGCTGCGCCACGCCCTGCTGGTCAGCCGCCCGATGGTCGGGGAATCGGTGATTTTGGACGTCGACCTAAGGCCCCTGGGGCCGCTTCTCAAGCTCTATTCGTCGGGACGCAAGAGCGTGCTGATCGCCGAGGATCTACGCAAACAATATGGAGCCGACCATGTCGACAAATACCTTGAAACCGCGTGATCCGCTCGGCGCCGACGGTGCCCGCCACGACCGTCCGGCGCGATCCCGCCCGATCGCCTGGGCACTGGTCGCCGCCCTGACCTGCGCGGCGACGGTCGCCGCGCCGCGAGGGGCGCGCGCCAACTATCCGACCATCGACACCTCGGTCCTGGCCCAGTCGGCGGAGATCGTCGCCAGCGCCAGCGCCCAGCTGAGCGAACTGACGTCGATCATGTCCACGGTGTCCCAGGTCCAGCGGTCGCTCGGCCAGGGCGGTCCCGCCGTCGCCGACGCCGTCCTGGACGCCCTGGGCGTCACCCTGCCCGGCGGCTCGGTCGAGGGCACCATCGAGCTGTTCAAGTCGATGGAACCGCGCCTGCCCCAACTGCCGACCAAGGTCGGCGAGGTTCCCGGCTTCATCAAGTCCTCGACCCAGGAAGCCGAGCGGGTCATGAAAAGCGCCAAGACGGTCAGCGATTGGGCCGACGAGAACCTGTTCCTGACACCGACGCGCGGCACCTCCTTCTCCGACGACGCGGCGGCGATCAAGGAAACCCGTCTCGCCGCCTTGCACGACGCCGCCGTCGGCTCCTACGGCATCGCCATCAACGCCCGCGCGCGCGCCGCCGAGATGGGCGACGATATCGGTCGCCTGGTCGAACAGGCCGGGGCGTCGACGGACCTGCGCGGCGACATCGCCGTGAACACGGCGGTCATGATCATGATGTACCAGCAAATTGGCTATCTGGTCGCCACCTCCTCGGCCCAGCTTCAGCTTCAGTCGCTCCAGGCCATCGAGGCCGACAACCGCATCTACTTGCCGGAATAGCGGAGGCTGCCATGCGGAACCGGGCCATCCCCCTGGCGGCGATCCTGACGGTGCTGCTGCCCATCGGCGGCGCGCGGGCCGGGATTTGCGCGGCCAATCCCTTCCTGTGCTGTCCCAGTCCTTGCCCGGTGATCGATTCGACGACCTTCGCCCGGATCGCCGAAGTCGCCCAGTTGAACAATGAAAAGCTGGCGTCCATCGTCGGCATCGACGCCGAATTCGCCGCCATCCAGGACATGATGAAGGTCCGGGACGCCTTCGCCGGGGCCTTGAGCGACATCAACACGGCGAAAACCAAGCTGGTCGAACCGATCAGCGGCATGCTGGGCAACGCCGCCGCCCTCGAGGCGACCCTGGTCGACCCGGTCGGCGGCTCGCCGAGCCTCATCCAGCAGTCCTCCTACGGCGCGTGGAAGCACTTCAACGACAGCGGTTCCGCCCAGGCGGCCGCCGAGGCTGCGCGGGAGCAACATACCAAGACCGCCGTCGAAGTCTACGGCATGTCCATACAGTCCACCGTCTCGCTCCAGGACTTCATGGACAAGGCGAAGGCGCTGTCCGAGCAGGCCAACCAGGCGACGACCGTCTCCGAAGCCTTGAAGGTCAATGCCCACGCGCGCTCGGCCCTGTCGGAAATGATGGCCGAATGGGGCGCGCTGCAAGGCGGCCGGGGCCAGATGATGGCCCTGGAAAGCCTTCAGATGACCACGTCGGTCAGCCAGTCGGTCCCGGCCCCGGACACCACGCCGGTCAGCACCACCTACGCCTCGTCCCTGACCACCGACGCCTCGACGGCGCTGCGCCTGAGCTATGACCTGAACACCGAGGTCGACGACCTGGTGAATCTGCACAACGCCCGCTACGTCACGGACCAGATCAACCGCGTCATCCCGCAACTGGAACGCACGATCGCCGCTCATGACGCCGCCGTGGCGGAGGAAACCGCCAAGGAAGCGATGCTGCGCGCCGGGCTGACGGCCTACAAGGATCCCGAAGCGGCCTGGGCCGCCATCCAGTCGGATCTTCTGCGACGCGACCAGACGACCTGGCCGGACTCCTGGGTCAAGTATCAGGCCGCCCAGAACGCCTCCGACTACGTCGCGACCGTCATCCAGGAAGCACCGGACACCTACGGCGAACGCCGCTACACCTGGCCGGACGGCACGGACTGCGACCGCGGCGGCATCGCCGGCATCCTGGCTGGCGGCGGCCACCACGACGAGGAATGCGCGTACATGCAGCCGAATTTCTCGGCGTGGACCAGCGCGGCATGGCTGGAAGCGAACAAGTCGGAGGTCTGGCTCCAGCCCTTCCGACTGCGCGCCGAGGACGCCATCGTCCTTCTCGAGGACACCATCGACACCCTTTCGGCGCGGGTCGCCATCGACCTGCGCTCTCCCGCGGCGGCCCAGGCGGAGCAGGCCATGCTGGCCAATGCCGGAGCCACCGCCGCCTCCTTCCCCGACGGCACGCCGTCCAGTCTCGCCGCGCGACTTCAGGACAGCCTCCAGGTACTCGACGCCATTGCCTCCGACCCGACCGCCAAGGCCCATGTCACCACGGCGGCCGACACCCAAGCCGTCGCCAGCGACGTCGCCGCCGCCCTCTCCCGGGAGCAAGCCCTGGAGAGCCTGTGGAACGCCTCGCCCCAATAACCGCCCCACGCCTGGCCCGAACCTCAAAGGTGCTTCGATGCGATTTCTGACCGTCCTGTTCGCCCTGCTCGCCGCGCTGACCTTGAGCAGCTGCGACGGCTATTTCGAAAAGACGCCCGTCGGCATCGGCTCCGACGCCCATGAACTGCGCAAGTCGCCTTGCGCCTGCCTGCGGCATGAGCTGGCCCCCGGCCTGCCGCAGTGGCTGGGCTAGGCATCATGTTCGGCAAACGGCAGACGGACGAGGTCGAGGAGACCGACCGGCGGATCTACCCCGACACCGTCCACGTTCCGTCGCTTCCCGAGCGCCGGTACCTGTGGACCGCCCGGGCCTTCGCCATCGCCGGATCGGTCAGCCTCGCCATCAACGTCATTCTGGGCCTCGCCATCGTCCAGTTGGCGCCGCTGGTGCGGGTTCAGCCCTTCTTCGTCACCTTCGCCGCCAAGTCCGACCAAGTGGTGCGCATCGAGCCGATCGAGATCCCCATGTCGGCGGCGACGGCCATTTCCGAGCAAATGGTCCGCAACTACGTGCTGAACCGCCACACAATCCTCGGCGACGGACAGGAGCAGGCGTTGCGCTGGGGCAACAACAGCGCCGTGCGGTGGATGTCGTCTGATCAGGTCTATTCCGCCTTCGTCGAGGAAACGCAGCCCTTCTACGAAAGCATCAAGGCCTCGGGCATGACGCGGTCGGTGGACATCCTTTCGGCGTCGAAGATCTCGGACAACTTCTGGCAGGTGGAATTCGAAACCATCGATACCGACCCGAAGGCGGCGGAACAGCAGGTTCAGCGTTGGGTCGCGACGATGCGCATCGCCTTCCACACCCAGCGGGTGCGCTACGACACCCGCCTTATCAACCCCCTCGGCTTCACCGTCGTCGGCTATTCCTTGGCAAGCAAACGCGTTAGGGCTTCATCGCAATGATCGGACATCCTCTTCGCCTGGCGACAGCCATGCTGACCTTGTGCGGCGCCCTGACGTCCATGGCCGCGGCGCAAACGCCCAGCCTATCGCCCGAACAGCAGGTTCTCGACCAGGCATCGCAACAGGCGCTCGGCGAGTACCCCAGCATCAACCAGGATTACCTCCAGCCCCTGGGCCTGACCCAGAAAGCCTGGAGCGACCCCCTGCGCAACCTGGGCGAGGGCCAGACGAAACCCGGCTTCACCCGCTATCTGTGGAACGAGGACACGGTCTATCCGTTGCGCCTTCGGGAAGGGATGAACACCCTTCTCAACCTGCCCCAGGGCGAGGTGGTCGAAAACATCTACATCGGCGACCCCGTTACCTTCTCCGGCGGCATCGCCGGGTCGGACGCGGTCCTGCTGCATCCCAACAAGGCGGGCGCGGACACCAACGTCATCATCTTCGGACGATCGGGCAACCGCTACGTCTTCTACGCCCGTAGCGAATCCTACAACGCCGAGCGCCTGACCCATCAGATCGTCGACGTGGTGGTCGCCAACGCCGCCGACCAGACGACCGGCGCCCCGCCGTCCGGACGCGCCACCCTGACCGGCGCCGCGCGGTCGCCGCTGGAACCGGTCGCCGCCCTGGCGACGGCCCGCGACGGCAAGGTCGACTGGGCCACGACCATCGGCGTCGATCCGTCGCAGTTCAAGTTCGACCTGGCGGTCTACCTGCCCGAGGAAGCCGACGCCGTCATCGCCCCGGAGCGCGTGTGGCGGGACGACATCTTCACCTATATCGACTTCGGCGAACGCGCCCTGACCATGACCCAGCGCCCCATCCCGCGGCTGCTCGTCCAGGACGTGGAAAGCCCGGTCGGGTTCCGCACCACCGGCCCCAACAGCCGCCTGATGATCGTCGAGGCGGTGGGCGACATGGTCCTGCGCAACGGCGCCCGGACGGTCTGCATCACGTTGGACGACGACACACCGGCCCCCGAGCCGCTACCAACCGCCGTCGCCCGCGACCCCGCCGACCCGGCGTCGCCGATGGCGCCGCCGCGCCCCGGCCCGGTGCCCTTCACCGACACACCGTCCATCGTCCCGGCCTCCGGGGGGCTGGGGCTGGACCTGGGCAGCCTCTTCAGCCGCGACGAGCCCGCCAAGCCGGACCTCTTCCTGGAATTCGGCATCGGCACGTCCGAGGAAGAGTTGCGGCGGCGCTGGGGAACCCTGCTGACCACCAGCGCGGGCCAGCTCGCCGGACTTCAGCCGCAACTCGCTGTCGCCGCCCCCGCCGACGGCGCGTCCGAAAAACCGATCATGCGCCTGGAAGCCGGTCCCGTGGACGCCGCCGCGGGGAGCGACATCTGCGCCAACCTCGCCCAGCGCGGCCTTCACTGCGCGATGGTCTACAAGTAATGAACCAGCAGCCGTCCACATCGGAGTCCTTCGTCAAGCGCAGCGAGCGCCGGATGCTGGTCCTCGGCGCCGCGGCCGCCGTGATCTCGGTGGTCGTCGGCCTGGCCCTGCTGCCCGACGACGAGCCGCCCTTGCCCGAACCGCAATTGGCCGAAGGGGAAAACCCGCTGGAAGCCCTGGCCCTGGCGCCCCCTCCGGCCCAGGAACCGCCGACCCCGGCGCGACCGATGGTCGAGGACCCCAGGCCGCGCTTGGCCGAACGACCGGAAGGGCTGCTGGTCAGCAGCCGCCGCTCCATCGACCTGGGGCAGGTGGCGGTCGGGGACACCCCCATTTCCGGCGCCGTCACCCTAAGCGCCGCCGGGTCCCCGGTCATCGTCGACGCCGTGGACACGACCTCTCTCGGCGACGGCGTCGAGATCACCAGCGACTGCGCGGACGGCGCCGCCATCCAGGTCGGCGACTATTGTACCCTGACCTACCGCTGGACGCCGGAGCGGACCCGGGTCCTCAACGGCGACCTGATCATCAAGTGGCGGACCGAAGGGCACGGCCCGGAACAGCCCGTCACCATCGCCATGTCCGGTCGGACGACCGACCGCCCTCCGGCGCCGCCACCGGGCGACGCGGCGCCGCGAATTCCGGTTCGCCTGCCCATGGACACCCAACAGGTCCTCCAGGCGCGCGGCCAGGTCGGCGTCTACCGGATCGGTCCGGCGCCGGACATCGCCCCCGTCTCCACCCAGAAAGGCTGGGAGGCGATGGGCGTGCCGCGCTCCATCTCCAGCACGCCGGTGGACATGAGCCGGGTGGTGACGGTGGACAAGCAGATCCCCGCCGTCCTGGTCAATCCCATCGACAGCCGCTTCGCGGTCACCGCCGTCGCCATGGTCGAACGACATGTCTTCGGCAACAGCGGTCGGACCATCCTCATTCCGGCGGGCAGCCGTCTCATCGGTTCGATGATGGGCGGCGGCGGAGACGACAAGCTGACCCTGCAATGGAACCGCCTGATCCGTCCCGACGGCGCCACCTTCCTGTTCCAGGCCATGGTCGGGGACGCCCAGGGCCGGGGCGGCGTGCCCGGCTACACGGACAAGCAGTACCTCGAACGCTATGGACTGCCGCTTCTCGGCAGCATCGTCAACGCGGGCATCACCTATGCCGCCGGCGGCGACAGCACGCAGGTCGTTTCGACCACCGGCACGGTCACCGAGACCACCTCGCGCGAAGCCAAGGCCGCCGAGGAAATCACCGAGACCACCCGCGAGATCATCAATCAGGCCCTGGAGGACGCGCGAAGCCGCGCCCCCATCATGCAGGTTCCGGCGGGCACCCGCATCACCGTCATGCCGACGACCGACCTGTGGCTGCGCGACGAAACCGACCCGCCGCCGGTGCCACAGGAAAATGTCGGCGCCGAGTTGGCGCAGAGCGCCTTCGGCATGCTGCTCAACCCCAATAACGGCCTGGGCGGCGCCATGGACGCCGTCGGCGCCATCGCTGGTCAAGCCACGGGGCAACCCGCGGGGCAAGCCGGCGGTCAGGCGCCACTCGGCTCGCCGCTGGCGAACGGGACCGGCGCGACGACCACGACGTCGCGGAACCTGCCCCTGGTGACGGCGACCCCGGCCCGGCCAAGCTCCACCAGCCGAACCACCCTGACGTCGCCACGGACCCTGACGACACCGTCGTTCCCGACCACCACGCCCCAGGCCGCCTTCCCGCGCTTGAACTGAGGACAGCATGAGTCTCCAAGTTCTCGAACTCGCCCTTGGCCCCCTCGCCCACTGGTACCTCCAGCCCGAGGTCGAAGAGTTGGCCGTCAACGCCCCGGGCACCGTCTGGCTGCGCCGTCGGGGCCGCCACGCCAATCCCTGGGTCAAGCAGAGCGACTCGCGGCTGTCGCGCTCCTACCTTACCGACATCTGCCATATCATCTCCAACACCTTCGAACTGAGCTTCGACCCCGACCACGGATCGCCGTTGGTGTTCGCCGCCCTGCCGGGCGACCATCGCTTTTCGGCGATCTGCGGGCGCAACGTCCTGTTCGACCACGAGGACATCCAGGGCGGCGTCGCCCTCTGCGTCCGGCAGCGGGCCGAGTCCGTGGCCTTCGACCTGTCCGACTACGGCCTGGAACGCGGACGCCCCCTGGCCCCCGCCGTCGAGCGCGCCACCGCCGAGGAGTTCAACGATCCCTTCGAACGGCTGGCCGAAAGCCTGAAGCGCGGCGACCACATCCTGGTGAGCGGCGCCACGGCGACCGGCAAGACCACCTTTCTCAACAATCTTTTGGCCATGCTGGACAAACATCTGCGCGTCATCACCGTGGAGGACGCGCGCGAGTTGGTGGTGCCGCACGAAAACCGGGTCCACGTGGTTCTGTCGCGCACCGAGCAGACCAACAGCCTGACCTACAAGGGCGTCATCGACCTGATCGTCCGCATGACCCCGGACGCCATCATCGGCGGTGAGGTCTCGACCTCCAACGCGGCGTCCTTGTGGGAACTGATGGGGTCGGGCCACAGCCACTGCTACGCGACCATCCACGCCGAAACGCCGGAGCAGGCCTACGAGGCCTTTTGCGACCGCATCCTGCACGGCAGCCCCGGCCTGGACCGCCAGCGCACCATCGACCAGATGCGCGACCGCCTGCGTGTCGTCCAGCTCAATCGCCAGGGCAACATCCGCGCCGTGACCCACGTCACCTAACCACCGTCACGCCCCCGTCGCCGAGACGCCCGCCGCTCCGCCGCCCGGTCGAGGACCCTCACTCCTTGGCGGGCGGCGGGGCCGGGCGACCCGAGAAGACATAGCCGCCGACGGATCGCTCGATCACCATGCTGCGCAGCATCACCGTCCGCTGGGGCGCCGCCGGGCGGGACGCGGCGCGATAGGGTCCAGGGGCGACCAGATCCGCCGCGCCCGTCGGCCCCAGGCTCTCGCGGACCTTGGCCAGATAGCGGGCCTGGGCGTCCGGGCGGCTGGAATGATAGTGCGCGACGGCGCCCGACCAGCTCCCGTGATCGCGGTAAAGATCGGTCAGGAAGCGCGCCGCGTAGTCCACGTTGCGTTCCGGATCCAGGGCCTGAAGGGGCGGCAGGCGGGTGCCGTGATAGTGCATGTTGACCTGCATGCAGCCGACATCGACCAGACCGCCGCGCCGCATGCCGTCACGGATGCGGATCAGGGCATCGTCGGCGTCGCGGGGATGAACGGCCTCGCCGTCGATGTTCAGCACATAGGGGGCGAAGCCGCTTTCGACACGCGCGATGGCGGATAAAAGCCCCGTCGGCGTGCCGTACTTCCGTTCGGCCCGCGCGATGGCGTCGCCGCAGGCGGCGGGCGCCGTCGCCCAGACGCCCCCCGTTGGTCCGAGCAGCGCCAAGGCCGCGACGCCGAGGCGGGCCAGGAACGAAGGGCGGGTTGGGACGAGGCGCATGGGGGTCTCCTTACGGTGGACCCATTTCTATCAATTTTTGGCTATAGACAAAATAGGCAAATTCGGGCAGCGTTGACCCTCGAAAGAGGTGGAAGCGATGTCCGGTCCCCGCAGCTTTGAATACGCCGAACGCTCAAAAGCCGTTCGCTGGGCGTGGTTCTCCGTCCTGGGGGCCATGGCGTCCGGCGTTCTGGCGCTGCCCTTCGGCCTGCCGTTGGGGCACCTGATCGGCACCGGCTTCGCGCCGGAAAGCTGGCAGGCGGTGGGCGACTATTTCGGCCATCTTGTCGCCGACCCCAGCCACCTGGGCCGGGTCTACGGCAAATGGATCACCGACATCCTGAACTACCACGGTGTCGTGCCCGTCGCCCTCTGGATGCCCGCCACGCCCGTCTTCCTGGGCCTGACGGTGCTGATGACGGGACTTCTGGCGAACCCCTATTCGTTCCTCATCAACTATCACGGCGCTGGGCGCATCGCGGAATCCCAGGACATCAAGTCCATGGGCCTGTTCGACGGCCACATCGTCGTCCTGGGGCGGTGGAAGAAGAAGCTTCTGCGGATGAAGGAGACCCTGTCGGTCCTTTGCGTCGCCCCGCCCGGCACGGGCAAGACCGCCGGGGTGGTCATCCCGACGATCCTGGAATCCGACGGCCTGTCGCTGATCGTCAACGACCCGAAGCCGGAACTGGCCCGCCTGACCTCCGGTCATCGCGCCAAGCTCGGCCCGGTCTACGTTCTCGACTGGGCGGCGCAGGACCGCCCGGAGGAGAACGTCTTCTATCCGCGCTGGAACCCCCTGTCGCCGCGCTGCATCCCCACAGAGGGGCCGCAGCGGGACCTTTATGTCGACCGCATCGTGTCGGTCCTGATCGAGGACCCCAAGGGCAGCGCCGACCCGCACTGGACGAAAACAGGTCGCAACGCCCTGAACGGCCTGATCCACTTCATCGTGTCCAAGAACGAAAAGGCGCTTCTCAACGACTATTTCGCCTGGCGCCTGGAGGAAGGAACCTTCGACGAGGAGGACGCCCTGCGGCTGATGGGCCTCTATACGGCCATGCCAGCCCTGGAGGTGTCCGACGCCCTGAGCGCCCTGAACGCCGGTCTCCTGGCCCCGGACACCTATTTCCCGGTCGGCACCTGGGACGGCTTGCCTGAACAGTGGTACGGACGGGAAGCCTGCATCGCCATGATCCTGGACTGGATCATGGAGAGCCAGCACAAGGCCGCCGCGCAGATCAAGCAACGCATGGCCGAAGGCGACCAGAACGCCGCCTTCGCCGACCCCATGCGCGACATGCTCGACGAGGCCGCCGAGGAGGCCCGGAATTTCGGCTACGCGCCGCGCGCCCAGTTGGAACTGACGCAGCTCGCCAACACGCCCGACAAGGAACGCGGCTCCATCCTCTCCACGGCCCTGACGGGCATCGGCATCTTCAAGAACTCGGCGGTTCGCGAGCGCACCCTGACCAGCGACTTCGGCTTCGAGGATCTGCGAGGGCACTTCAACCCGCGCGCCAACAAATTCGAGCCGACGACCGTCTATGTCTGCGTCAACCAGGAAAACCAGCGCGCCCTGGGCGTCATCACCGGCGTTTTCGTCGAACTGCTGTCGGCGTTCCTGATCGCCCACCCGCCGAACAGCATGTCCACCATGGGCATGATGGGTCCCTTCCCGACCCTGTTCGTCCTCGACGAATTCCCGCAGATGCCCAAGCTGGCGGCGGTCAAGGACGGACCGGCGGTGGGCCGCGGTCAGAAGGTGTCCTACCTGCTGGTCGGCCAGGACCTGGGGCAGATCGAAGGCACCTACGACAAGCCGGCGCTGGAAACCATCATCACCACGACGGCGGCCAAGGTCATCCTGCCTCAGAACAACGAGGTCACCGCCGAGCGGTTCTCGAAGATGATCGGCAATCGCACGGTGCGCACGGAATCCTTCAGCCGCACCGAAGGCTTCTCCAAGAACGTCAATCCGCTGGCGTCCAACGTCAGCCGCCAGCTTCAGGGCATCCCGGTCATCAGCCAGAGCAAGCTCCTGTCCTTGCCGCCGGGCAAGCAGGTGGTGCTCTATCAGAACTACGCCTCACGTCCGGTCCTGGCGGACACGCCCTTCTATTTTCGTGACAAGCGCATGGTCCGCCTGACCCAGATGCGGCCCGCGCCGGCCATGCCCGACGACCTTCTGGCCCACCGCCTGGAGGAATTGCGGGAGCGCGAGACCCTGGCCGGGGACTGGGACGACGCCCTAACGGCGGCGGACGACGAGGACGAGGACGCCACGCCCGTTTCCCCGGTCTCCGGCGGCGACGGGGGCGGCGGGCTGGCCGCCGCGCACCTCCAGTCGGCGCGCGCCGGTCGCTAGGCCGCTCGGACCCGCCACCTTTTTTCGGGCCGTTCCGTCGGCTTTCGTTACGTCACAGGTGAAAGAAGAATGAAAGAAAAGTCTCTGATCATTTCGGACATCGACAACACGATCACGAATTTCTTCGACATGTGGGGCGATTCCACGGCGAAGGCGTTCGACGCCCTGGCCAAGAGCCGAAACATCCCGCGCGCCGCCTTGGAAGCGGACGTCAAGAAGCACAGCGCCGATGCCTCCATGCACGACATCCCGACGCTGATCATGACGACGCCGGTCCTGCGGCCCAAAAGCGCCGCCGAACGGGAGAAGTTCGCCGACGACGACGCCGACATCATCCACCAGTGGATGAAGGACCGCCGCGAAGGCAGCAAGCTCTACGACGGGGTGCTGCGCACCATCAAGCAGGCCAAGGCGGCGGGCGCGAAGCTGGCGATCTATACCGACTCCGTCAAGTCCTCGACCCTGCTCCGGCTGCACCACATGGGCGTCGACCCCGGCCTGATCGACAAGATCTACACCCAGCCCGACCCACACACCCCCGGCGACCAGTCCAAGGGGCCGCCGCTGCCGGGCAAGAGCCCCTTCGCCCGCTTCACCGAGCGACTGCGCGACAAGGTGGTCACCCTGCCGCCCGGCACCCACAAGCCCAACCCCCAGGTCATGCAATCCATCCTGGACGACTTCAACGTCTCGGCCGCCGACGCGGTGATGGTCGGCGACAACGCCAATGACGGCGCCGGCGGCCTGGGCTGGACGGGCAAGGACGGCAAGCGCGTGGACGGCCCCGGTGTCGAGTTCGCCTGGCAGGCCCAGGGCGCGACGCTGAAGGAGTCGACCCTGTCCCTCTACGACGCCATCGGCGACCGCCCCGACTACAAGCTGGGCCGCGACGCCGTGGCCGCCCGCATGAAGGAATTGGACGTCGCGCCGACGGTCACCCTGGAAGGCGGCTTTCCGGACCTGCCCCGGCACTACGCCTTCGTCAAGGCCGCCGGGGAGCGCGGCAAGGAAACGGCGGTCAGCGCCGCGCGCCTCCAGGCCATGCGCGGCGAAGGGAGGGCCTGAGCCATGCGGACGATCAAGGCCTCCGACTACGAAGCGATGCCCGCCGACGCCCTTCTGGCCTCCGACGGCTTCTACAGCGACGCCATCGACGGCACCCTCATGCGGCTGTTCGGCGAGGTTCCCGACTACTCGGAACCCAGCGTCGAAAGCCTTTGGCAAAGGGTGCGCGGCGCCTCTCAACCCGGCGTCATCACCTTCTGCCGGGATCGCGGCGTCGATGTCCTGCACGACGACGGCACCCCGGTGGCGGCCTGGCGGCACATCGCCGTCCTGCTGCTGTCCCGCGACGATGACGATCCAGAGACCAAGGACACCTACTGATGGCTTCCGTCCCCAGCGCCGCCACCCCGCAACGCCGGGTCAGCGCCTTCCTGCGAAACCACGCCACGGAGATTCTGGAGTCGGCCACGGCTTCGGAAAGCCTGTTCACGCGCCAGGATATCCTGGAACACCTGAAGCTCGGCGCCTTGGCCAAGAAGGCGGCCGCCGACCTGCACGAACGGATCGCCGACACCCTGCTGAAGAGCGACCACGTGGTCGACTACGGCCCGCGTGAGGGCGCCGACCGGGTCTTCTCCTCCAAGGCCATGCAGAAGCTTGAGACGGAGATGTTCACCAACGCCAGCGACATGTCGAACAGCGGGTCGGCGGGCATTTCGGCGGGGTCCCTGTCGAAGGTCCTCGACGCCTACGACCGCGACCTGGAAGCCAAGAGCCTGAAGCACGGGATCGACGTTTCCAGCCCCGACTACAAGCAGAGCCGCGAAGAGCAGTTGGCGACCGTGCGCTACATGCTCGGGTCGGGCGACCTGAAGCTGCTCAACGGCCCGCCCGGCGCCGGAAAGACGACCATCGTCAGCGCCCTGGTCGACGCCTACACCCAGGAGGGCTACACCCAGGACCACTTCATGGCCACCGCCGTCGCCGCCAAGGCCGCCGCCGGGCTGGCGTCGGACGCCAAGGTGCCCGGCCAACCGCTCAACGGGTTGATCTCGGCCCTGGAATCCGGCTCCTCGCCGGTCAAGCCCAACGGCATCATCCTGGTCGACGAGGCCGGCATGGTCGACAGCCGCCAGATGGCCCGCCTGCTCCGCTCGGCCCGCAAGCACAGCCTCAAGGTCATGCTGATGGGCGACGACAAGCAGATCGCCTCGACCGGGGCCGGGAACCCGTTCCGGGTCTTCACCAAGCAGCTCGGCGCCGCCGAACTGTCGCAGATCAAGCGCCAGCGCAATCCCGAAGACCGCATGGCCGCCATGGCCCTGCGCGAGGGCCGCCCGGCCAAGGCGCTGGCGTCCTATGAAAAGCGGCGCATCCTGGACTTCACCGACGGCAAGGACCTGACGTCCAAGACAGCCGACGCCTACGCCGCGCTGCGCGGTGAGGCGGACGCGGCGCCGGAGGACTCCATCATCGTCACCTCCGATCGCGCCGCCGCCACCGCCCTGAACGCCGCCGCCCGCGACCGGCTGAAGGCGATGGGCCTGTTGGGCAAGGACCTGCCCGCCGATCCGACCACCGGCGCCCCGGCCATCGCCAAGGGCGAACGGGTCATCTTCACCCGCAACGCCGTCGTGTCGCGCAAGGGCGAGCGGCAACGCGTCAGCCAGGGCACCATCGGCACGATCACCAAGATCGGCGACGACGAACTGGTGTTCCACCCCGACGAGGGCAAGAAGGTCCGTCTGGCGAAGGAGGACGCCTCGGCGCTCGGCCACGCCTATGCGCTCGGCCTGCGGGACAGCCAGGGCATTTCGGTCAAGAACGTGGTCCTGGCCATCGACAAGCCGCTGGACGGCGCCGAGGCCCTGGTCGCCTTTTCACGCCACAAGGCGCCGGACGGCTTGAAGGCCTATATCAATCGGGATGTCTATCCCGACACCAAGAGCATGGCGACCGACTTCACGAAACGGAACGAGAAGGTGACGACCATCGACATGCTCCATCATCGCCAAGCGGCGCGCGGGCGATAGGAGGCGGCAGGATGACCCAGGAACTCAGCGGAACCCAAACCATGCACTATGCCGGACAGGACAAGGGCTTCTCCGCCACGGCGGCGGGCGACGTCATGCAAGAACAGTTGAACCGTCTGGAAGCCCTGTCGGACTTCGCCCCCGACGAGCCCATGGCACGGCTGGAGGATCGCCTCGCCATGCTGCGGGACGCCGCCATCAAGGCGCGCCCCCTGCTGGCCCGCGCCGTCAGCCCGGCGCCGGGCCCCGTCGCCTCGGGCGCCGCCCAGGCACGGGCCGCGGCGCGGACGCTGGCCGCCCTTCAGGACCTGATCGTCTGTACGGACCTGCCGCGGCCGACCATCACCGCCGCCCGCGACCGGCTGGACGCCATCTGGGAGCTTTGCTCCGACATCCGCAATGGCATCATCGACGTCGAGGAAGCCCGGACCCGCGCCTGACGGAGACCCCCGCCCATGGCGAGACGTAGCTGCCCCGCCCCGGCGGCCTCGGCGGCCCAGGTATCCCGGCCATGACGCCGTCTTCGGGACGCAACCTTGGCGCCACTCTCGGCCTGTCGGGCTTCGAGATGGTCACCCGCGTCTATAGGCGGCAATCGGCGGCTGAAACCCGGAAAGGGCTGCTCGACTTCCGCCTCAATCGCCAGACCCTGCTGTGCAGCTTGCTCGACGGCCTGCCGCCCGAGGACCGCCATCGGGTCGCCGCGGACCGCCCCGGCGACCTGCCCGATCTCCAGGCCCATCTGGTCCTGCACCATAAGCTGCCGCTGGATGGCGGCGGCACCAACGCCCTGTCCAACCTGGCGCTGGTCCAGCGGTCCCCGCACCACGGGCTGATCCATCAGTTCATTCGGGAACAGACGTCGGGCATGACCACCGGCGACCACCGGGCCATCGCCCTGCCGGTACAGACGGGCATCGTCTGGGTCGCCCACGGCGGACCGGGCGACCGCCACCAACAGCATCTGTTCCGTCACCAGCCCGGCGGCGGCCCGCCCAAGGAAACCCGCCATGGACGCTGACCTACACCTCGACCGTTTCCTGCGCCGCGCCCGCATTCGCGCGGCGATGCGCGGCGAAGCGGCGACCGCGCCCGCCCTGCGCCGGATCAGGGCCGCCCTGGCGCCCCGCTGGACCCTGCCGGAGGACTACGACTATCTATTGCGCCGCGTCGACGGCCTCAGCTGGGCCGGTCTGGTCCTTTACGGAACCCAGCCCGTCAAGGACGGTTTCGCCACCTTGCCCGGCCTGGACACGGTCAACTCGGTCCTACGCGACCCCGGCCTTCCCGAGGACGTGCTGGTCGTCGGCGACATCGACGAACTGCTCATCGGCCACGACGGGCGGGCCTACGCGCTGTTCGACATCAGCACCTTTCAACGCACCCAGTCGTTTCGGCGCCTGTCCGACCTGCTGGAGCACCTTTTCGCCAACGACTGACGGACGGCGGCGCCGGATGGGGAGTCCGCCCCGGCCTCCGGCGCCCGTGCTCCATCGACCCGTCGGTTCCCGGTCAGGACGACCGGCCGAGCGTTTCCGTCAGGGTCAGGAGGCGCTCCCGCAACTCTTCGCTGCGGATCTTCCAGAAGGCGCGCAGCAACCGCAGGGACGAGGTCCGGGACGCCGCGTCGTCGCTGTAGAGCGGCGCTTCCGCCGACACCACGACGGGGCGCGAATCCTGAATTTCGCTGGAAACGTCGTCGAAGAAGAAGCCGATCTGCACGCCCAGGACACGGGCGATATCGTACAGGCGGCTGGCCGAGACACGGTTGGAGCCGCGCTCGTACTTCTGCACCTGCTGGAAGGTCACGCCGATGGCCTTGGCAAGCTGTTCCTGCGTCACGCCGACCATTTCGCGGCGCAAACGAAGCCGTTTGCCGACATGCACATCGACGGGATCGGGACCGTCCTTGGCCACGGTTCGCGACCGGGGGGCCAACACCTTGGTAGCTCCAACCACTTTCTACTCCTCCGCTTCGGACAAGCACGTATTTTGTGCATTGCGGAGATAATAGATACAGGGCGCATGGCATGGCTGTCACGCGCCCTGTGCATGGCCGATCAGTTGTGCACGCCCGGTAGGCGTTCCTCGAGGGTCTGCAAGGCCATGGACAAGAGCATGGCCTCCTGGTCGTAGCCCGCCGATTTCAGGGCCCTTTGCAAGCGCCCGACCTCGACGGCCAGTTCCACGGTCTTTTCCGTCGCGGCGGGGGCGGGCGCCCGGCAGGGTAGCATCAAGACGGTCTCCTTCGTGGTGGTGCTCATGGGTCAGGCGGCCCGTCGGACCGGCGTGCGCGCCCGCAGGTGGAAGCGCGCCACCAGGCCGTCCTCGGGCGGCGCCAGGGTCACGCCGCCGACCGGCTTCAGGGCGCCCAGCGCGCCCGACCGGGGTTCCAGATCGAAGGCCGACACCACGGCGGCGGCGACGGCCATGAACTCGGCGCGGGCGAGGTGCTGGCCGATGCAGCTGCGCGCCCCGGCGCCGAAGGGGATGTAGGCGAAGCGATCCGGGTCCCCGGACAGCCAGCGGCGCGGTTCGAAGCGCGTCGGGTCGTCCCACAGGTTGGGCTGGCGGTGCAGGACCCAGGGGCAGAGGAACACCGCCGTTCCCTTGCGAACAGCCAGACCGTCGATCACGTCGTCGACCTGCGCCTCGCGGGCGAACCACCAAGTGGCGGGATAGAGGCGCATCACCTCGTCGACCACGGCGCGGGCGCGCGGCATGCGCTTCAGGCTGTCCATGGACAGGTCCCCGGCGGCCAGGACCTCGTCCACCTCCTCGCGCAGCCAGTCGACCACCTCCGGGTGGCTGGCCAGGCAATAAAGCATCCAGGCGACGGTCGAGCCGGAAGTCTCGAACCCGGCCAGCAACATGGTGATGAACTCGTCGCGAACCGCCTTTTCGCCGTAGACCTCGGCCAGCCCGGACAACGAAGCCAGGACGCCCTTGGGGTCGCGGCGCAACTCCTCGACGATCGACTCCAGGGTGGCGATGAAGGCCTTGAAGCGGCGATTGCCGGGCGTCGGCAGAACCGTGCCCAGGTGGACCGGCGACCACATCACGTCCGACACCCAATGGTGGGCGGCCAAGGCGGCCTCGAAGATGCGCCCGGCCTGATCGTGGGACAGCGGTTCGCGGAACATGGCCGCCGTGGACATGCGGATGGTCAGGCGCCCGCCCAGTTCCGGCAGGCCGACGTCACGCCCGCCCGACTGGGCGAGGTCGACCACCTGCTGGGTCAGGGCCGAAATGGCCAGCGTCATGCCCTCTTCCAGTCCGTGATGGCTGAACTGTCCGCGCACGGCCTTGCGCGCGTCGGCCCAGCGCCGACCGCGGGCGGTGATCAGGCCGTCGCCGAGCAGCGGGCGCAGGCGCTTTTGCTGGTCTCCCTTGTCGTAGCGGTCGGCGGCGTCGACCAGGACATGGCGGATGGCGCTGTCCTGGCAGGCGAAGACCACCGGCTTGTGACCGAATCGCAGGGCCAGCGGGTCGGGACGCCCCAAGGCGCGGCTTTCGACGTATCCCAGCGGATCGGCGGCGAAGCCCGCCAGATCACCTTGAAGGAAGGACAACAGGCTGTTCTTCATGAATGTGTTCCTTTCGGCTCAGGCGGCGCGGTCGGCGGCCTTGGCGGACAGTCCGACGGCGGCCAGATTGGCCTCGGACAGGTCGCAGCGGATGACGAGGGCGCGAATGCGCCCGTGATGGCCCTCACCCACGGTCTGGGGCGGGCACAAGCGGTCGATGCGCAGACCGCAGGCCTTGAGGAAGCGTTCGAAAGGGGGTTCGGTGACGGCGATCATGACGCGGGCGCCCAGGGTTTGGGCCAGGGCGACCCCGTCACGTACCAAACGACGCTGCACGTCGCCGTCGCGCATCTGCGGATCGACGCAGAAGCGGCTGATTTCCACCACATGCGGCGAGCGCGGCGGCGGACCGTCGAGAAGCCGCGCGAAATGCTCGCTCAGCAGGTAGGGTTCGGTGGTCGGCAGGGCGCGCACGTAACCGGCCACGCGCGACCCGGCCAAGACCGCGGCATGCAAGGCCCGCGAGTCGAAGGAGTCGATCTCCAGAAGATCGCGCTCCGGTATCGCCCAGCCGAGGTCATCGTTGAATACGCGATGGCGTAGCCGCCAGGCCAACGCCATGAGGTCCGGCGCCTCGGGGGCGCGGAAGTGTATTGATCTGAGTGCGTTGGGCATCGTCCATCCCTCGCTCATTTCCGGCCTAGAGTAAGGGCCATGCGGAGGACGGTTAAAAGCTGGGGGGATTACGAGCTATAGTGCGGCCCTAAGTTGTCGAACCCGGGGGTGACGGATGATGGTTGCGATGGAAGAGTCGTTGAACGCGATCATGGGCAGCGCCTCGCTGACCGATCTGGAGCCCATGATGGCGCGTTACGCGGACGCCATGGGCTTCGCGGCCATGACCTACGCGGACATGTCCCACATCCCCATTCAGGGCGAACCGGACCCCTATTACGTGTCCAGCCTGAGCGCCGACTTCATCGGCGCCTACGCGGAAGGGGAATTCGCCGGGTTCGATCCCGTGGTCCGACGGGCGGCCGCCAGCAATTCACCCTTTCTGTGGACGGACTGCACCGACTACCGAAAGGCCCTTCGCCCGGCGCGCGGCAAGAAGAGCCGCGCCCGCCAATTGGTGGAGCTGGCCAACGATTTCGGCTATCGCGACGGCTATGTGATCCCCTGCCATGCCCGTGACCAGCAGGGGCGTCCGGTCTCGGCGCTGATCAGCCTCTATTGGCAGGGCGACCGGCGCGACCTCGTCCGCCCCGGCTGCATGCCCTACTGGCTGCGGCTGGTGGCCCAGGTCTATCACGAGCGCCTGCTCGCCCTGCGGGTGCGGCCCGACGAGACCCTGGCCGTCCCCGCGCTGACCGACCGCGAACGGGAATGCCTGGTGTGGGCCTGCCGGGGCAAGACCAACGGCGAAACGGCGGACATCCTGCTGATCAGCGAGCGGACCGTGGAGTTCCACATCACCAACGCCATGAAGAAGCTGGGCGTCTACAACAAGGTCCATTGCGTCGCCGTGGCCGTGCAACTGGGGCTGGTCTCCCCGTAACACCCCTGGCCGGGGTCCGGCCCCTAATCCAGGCCCGCCTGAAAGCGCCGCAACAGGCCGTCGAGCATGACTTGGTCATCCGCCGACAGGGCCGCGCAGAGGCGGGCCTGAGTGGCCACGTGGTCGGCCAAGGCGGCGTCGATCACCCGCGTTCCTTGGTCCGTCAGGCCGACCACCATGGAGCGACGGTCGTCGGGATTGGGCGTCCGTGTCACCAGCCCCGCCTTGACCAGAAGGTCGATGCGGTGGGTGACGGTCCCCGAGGTGATCATCATGCTGTCCTGCAAGGCCCCCGGCGTCAGCCGATAGGGCGCCCCAGACCGCCGTAGGGTCGCCAAAAGATCGAACCCCGCCGCCGTTAGGCCGTGGGCCTCGAAGGTGCGCTCCATCTCGTCGCCCAGGCGACGGGCGAGGCGGCGCAGGCGACCGATCAGGCCCATGGGGCCAACGTCGAGATCGGGCCGTTCCCGCGCCCATTGGGCCAGAATGTTGTCGATGGCGTCCATGGAGGGCATCCTATGGAAAAACATCTTGACGTCAAGATATCTCGATTTATCTTGATGTCAAGATTTTCGACATCGAGAGACCCGCCATGCCCCGCTGCGCCGATTTCCTCCTCACCCTGCTCGCGCCCACCGTCTGGGGCAGCACCTACGCCGTGACGACGGAGCTTCTGCCCAACGGCCATCCCCTGACCGTCGCCCTGCTGCGCGCCCTGCCCGCCGGTCTGATCCTGCTGCTGGTGGTCCGCCGCCTTCCCTGGGGCCGTTGGTGGCCGCGGGTCCTGGTCCTGGGCTTCCTGAACTTCACCCTGTTCTGGTCGCTGCTGTTCATCGCCGCCTATCGCCTGCCGGGCGGCGTCGCGGCGACCATCATCGCCGTCCAGCCGCTGATGGTCCTGGCGCTGGCGCGCGTCGCCCTGGGAAGTTCCATCCGCCCCTGGTCGGTGATGGCGGGGATCGGCGGCCTGGTCGGCGTCGCCCTGCTGATCCTGACCCCGGAGGCGGCCATGGACGGCCCCGGCATCGCCGCCGCCCTTGCGGGCGCCGCCGCCATGGCCGCCGGAACCGTCTTCACCCGCGTCTGGCAGCCGCCGGTCTCGGCGTTGACCGTCACCGCCTGGCAGTTGGCCGCCGGGGGCCTGTTGCTGCTGCCCCTCGCCCTGATCGTCGATCCCCTGCCGACGGAGATCACCACCGCCAACGTCGCGGGCGTGGTCTACCTGGGGATCATCGGCGCCGCCGCCAGCTACCTTCTGTGGTTCCGGGGAATCGCCCGCCTGGGACCGTCGGCGGTGGCGCCGCTGTCCTTCTTCAGCCCCCTGACCGCGGTGCTGATCGGCTGGCTGTTCCTGGGCCAGTCCTTCAGCCCGCTCCAGGGCCTCGGCGCCGCCTTGGTCCTGCTCAGTGTCCTGCTGGCGCAAGGCCCGCCCCGCCGCGCCAAGATCATCTGACGGGGGCGCCCCGCGGCGCCTCCCCCCTCCTCCATCGTCCACGGGAGACACCCCCATGACCTCCGTCCTCGTCCTGCATTATTCCGCCTTCGGCCATGTGGCCGCCCTGTCCCAGGCCATGGCCGAGGGAGTCCGCTCCACCGGCGCCAACGCGACCGTGCGCCGGGTGCCCGACCTACCGGGCGACCGCCCCAGCGGCGACCCCGCGCCCGTCGCCGAGCCGGAGGACCTGCCGCGCCACGACGCCGTCGTCTTCGGCACGCCGACGCGCTTCGGCGCCATGGCCGCGCCCATGAAGCATTTCCTGGACCGCTGCGGCGCGCTGTGGGGCGCCGACGCCCTGGTGGGCCGCGTCGGCGGCGCCTTCACCTCCAGCGACAGCCAGCACGGCGGGCAAGAGCATACGCTGCTGTCGCTCCATGCCTCGCTGCTGCATCTGGGGTTCGTCATCGCCGGCCTGCCCTATACCTTCAAGGGCCAGACGCGCATGGACGAGATCACCGGCGGCTCCCCCTACGGCGCCACCACGCTGGCCTCCGGGGGCGACGGCACGGCCCGTCTGCCCAGCGCCAACGAGCTGGCCGGGGCCCGTCATCAGGGCGCCCACGTCGCCACCCTTGCGCGCGCCCTGGCGGTCCTGAGGGCGCCGGGAACGCCCGAGGCGGCCTGAGTGTCCCGGCGGCCTTAGGACTGCGCTTTCTCATTGCATGGGGGCCTTTCCGGGCGACAATGCGCCCTCTTCCGACCCACCGTCACCCCCAACAAGGTGCCCCCATGAAGCAGATCGTTCTTCAGGAAAAGTTCCCGGTCTTCGTCCTGGACCTGCCCAAGGCCGAGACCACCCAGACCTCGGTCGATTCCATCATCGAGACCCTGCAAAGCCGCATCGAGGAAACGCCCAAGGTGGCCTTCCTGGGCGTCTTCGACCACTACGCCCACACCCAGTCCTTCGACGGCCCCATCGCCCCGGAGATCGCCGCCGCCAAGAACATCATGTTCTGCTTCGGTTTCGCCCTGCCCGACCCCAAGGTGCTGTCGGTGCGCCCGCGCTCCATCGGCGTCGCCGACCTGGGCGACCATTTCGTCATCAGCTTCATGGAAGCGCCCATGCCGCCCGCCAACCAGGCCATGGAAAGCTGGGTCAAGGCCCTGCGCGACCGCTAAGGCCCCGACGCCCCTCGGTCAACCACCCAGGGGCAACCGCCGTCGACCCGTCGCGCCCGGTCCGTCGCGCGCCTCAGGCCACGCGGGCCAGACGCCGTTCGCGGTAGAAGACGTACAGCCCCGACGCCAGGATGATGGAGACGCCCACCCAGGTCAGGGCGTCGGGGAAG
>CAZFRK010000005.1:0-30141 GCA_964521375.1 uncultured Rhodobacterales bacterium | reverse complement strand
GAAAGGACGGGCCGGGTCAGTCCCCGGGCCGGGGGCGCAGCAGGCGGTCGCATAGAAGCGCCGCCGCGCGGACGCCCAGGCCCTGGGGATCGACCTCGGGGTTTAGTTCGGCCAGATCGGCCAGCGCCAGCTTGGGACCCAGTGGGCCTTGGGCGGCGATGACGGTATCGACAATGGCCTCGACCACCTCCAGCGGCACGCCGCGCGGCGCCGGGGCGCTGACGGCGGGCATGACCGCGTAGGGCAGGACGTCCAGGTCGATGGTCAGGTAGATCAGGTCGCAGTCGTCCAGGAAGTCCCGCACGAAGGCCTGGGTGGCGTCCAGGTGACGGGCCGCGCAGTCCTCGTCCAGGCGCCAGCGCGCGCCGAGCGCGTCGGCGCGGTCGAACAGGGCGGCGGTGTTGGCCGTGCGCCCGACGCCGACGCAGGCGTAGCGGAAGGCTTCGCCCCCGGCGGCCAGGTCGTCGTGGATTTGCAGGAAGGGCGTGCCCGACGACGGACCGCCGTCGCCGGGGCGGCGCAGGTCGAAATGGGCGTCCAGGTTCAAAATGCCGAGTCGGGCGCCGGGATGGGCGGCGTGCGCCCAGCGGTGCAGCCCGGTGAAGGAGCCGTAGGCGATTTCATGGCCGCCGCCCAGGACCACCGTGCGGTGGCCTTCCGCCAGGATGGCGGCGACGCTGTCGGCCAACGCCGCCTGGGCGCTTTCCAGATTGTCGCCGGGACAGGCCACGTCGCCGAAGTCCCACACCTCGCGCGGTCCATGGTGCCACGCCATGTTGGCGAGCGCCCGGCGCAGCGCGGCGGGACCGGCGGCGGCGCCGCGCCGCCCCTTGTTGCGGGCGACACCGGCGTCGCAGGCGAAACCGAGAAGCGCCAGGTCCGCCGAGCGGTCCTGTCCGGGCTGGGGATGGCGGACGCGGTGATGCCAGCGCACGGCCCGCTCGCCATCCTCAGGGTCGGTGCGGCCCGACCATATATGCTTCACGGTTTCATATATGAACATTGTTGGCCTGAGTGTCTCCGGTGTGGCGGCGTATATTCACGCTCTCTGATTATCTTCGTTCAAATATGAATTTATCAGCCTCTTTCCGAGTCATGCAACGGTTCTATGACGGGACCGCCTCAGCCCATGCGGTCCGAGGCGTAGCTGCCGGGGCTGGCCGGGAAGACGACGGTCTTCGTTCCGTTCAGGAACACCCGCTTGTGAATATGGGCGTGAATGGCCCGCGACAGCACCTGGCTTTCCACGTCACGGCCCAGCGACACGTAGTCCTCGGGCGATTGGGCGTGGGTCACGCGGATGGTGTCCTGTTCGATGATCGGTCCCTCGTCCAGGTCGGCGGTGACGTAGTGGGAGGTGGCGCCGATCAGCTTCACGCCGCGCTCGAAGGCCTGCTTGTAGGGATTGGCGCCCTTGAAGCTGGGCAGGAAGGAGTGGTGGATGTTGATGATGCGGCCCGACATCTTCTGACACATCTCGTCGGACAGGATCTGCATGTAGCGCGCCAGCACCACCAGTTCGGCCCCGGTCTCCTCGATCACCGCCATCTGGGCGGCCTCGGCCTGGGCCTTCGTCTCCTTCGTCACCTTGATGTAGTGGAAGGGGATGTCGTGGTTTACCACCAGCTTCTGATAGTCCATGTGGTTGGAGATGACGCCCACGATGTCGATGGGCAGGGCGCCGATCCGCCAGCGATAGAGGATATCGTTTAGGCAGTGCCCGAAGCGGGACACCATGATGACGACCTTGGTCTTGACCGAGTCGTCATGGAAGGTGTGGACCATGCCGAACCGTTCCGCCGTTTCTGCGAAGCCGTCGCGCAGGTCGTCCAGCGTCTTGCCCAATTCGCTGGAAAAGCTGATGCGCATGAAGAAGGTGTGCGTCAGTTGGTCGTCGAACTGGGCGCTGTCGCTGATGTTGCAGCCGCTTTCCGCCAGATAGGTGGAAATGGCGGCGACGATGCCGCGCGTGGTCGGGCACCGCACCGTCAGGGTGAACTTGTTGGCGACGGATGGCGGGGCGGCGGTCGGGGCGGCGGTCATGGGGTCAGTCCTTCGGGTTCGGGCAGGTCATGGAGGCGGCAGGCGGCGGTCACGGTGTTGGCCAGCAGACAGGCGATGGTCATCGGACCGACGCCGCCGGGGACCGGCGTGATGGCGCCCGCCACGGCGGCGGCGGAGGCGAACTCCACGTCGCCGCGCAGGGCCGTCTTGCCGTCCGGCTTGGTAACGCGGTTGATGCCGACATCGATCACCGTGGCGCCCGGCTTGATCCAGGCGCCGGGGATCATCTCGGGCCGTCCGACGGCGGCGACCAGGATATCGGCGCTGCGGCAGACGGCGGGCAGGTCGGCGGTGCGGGAATGGGCCACGGTGACGGTGCAGTCGCGCGACAGCAGAAGCTGGGCCATCGGCTTGCCGACGATGTTCGACCGCCCGACGACGACGGCGGACTTGCCCCGCAGCGCGGCGCCGTGCAGGTCGTCGAGCATCATCAGGCAGCCCAGCGGGGTGCAGGGCACCATGGCCGTCTGGCCGGTGGACAGGCGTCCGACATTGATGGCGTGGAAGCCGTCCACGTCCTTGGCCGGGTCGATGGCGTCGATCACCGCGCCCGCGTCCAGATGGCCGGGCAGGGGAAGCTGGACCAGGATGCCGTGGACCGCCGGGTCGGCGTTCAGGCGGGCGATCAGGGCCAGCAGGTCGGCCTGGGAGGTGTCGGCGGGCAGCGGGTGGCTGAAGGAGGCCATGCCCGCTTCGACGGTCTGCTTGCCCTTGTTGCGGACATAGACCTGGCTGGCCGGGTCCTCGCCCACCAGGACGACGGCCAGACCGGGGGTGAGGCCGTGGTCGTCGCGCAGGCGCGAGACATGCTGGGCCACGCGGCCGCGCAGGGCGGCGGCGAAGGCTTTGCCGTCAAGGATACGGGCGTGGGGCGCTGGGTCGCTCATGGCGCTGAAAGGGTCCTTGTTCTTGCGATGGCGAAGGGGTCAGGCGATGGAGTGGGCCGCTTCGGTCAGGGCGTGATGCAGGGAACCCGCCGAGGATCGCGGGCCGAGAACGGTGACCAGGGTTCCGGCGGCGCGCACCAGCACGAAGCAGCCCATGTGATGGAGCAGGGTACGGTTGGTCGCGCCGTTGGGCAGGACCTCCAGGTCCAGCGGGCAGAGGCGCGCGAACAGGCCGTTGACGGTCGGCCCGGAGACGTCCAGCACCACCCAGCCGTCGGTCTGCTCGGTGACCGAGGCGGCCTCGACCAGCCGTGCCTTGAGGCGGGCGGCGATGTCCTCGTGGGTGGCGAAGGGGGCTTCCACCATCCATTGGCCGGGCGCCGTCCAGAAGGCGCGCACGGGGCCGCTCCCGGAACTCATGGCGGCCTCCGGCCAGGGGGCGCCGATCAGGTCGCGGGCGGCCTCGGCGAAGGCGTCGTCCCGTCCCCGGCGGACCGCGACGGAGGCCAGGGCCACGTCGGGCCGTTCGGTGATGGTCAAGGCGCCGATGGTGTCGACGCGCGGGGCGCCGCCGCCCAGGGCGGTCAGCGGCGCGAGGTCATGGTCAGCCACGGAGACGGTCTCCTGTCGGGTCCACGAAGACGGTGGGGACGACCTCGACCGCGATGTCGGTTCCGGCCAGGGGATTGACGGCGCGGATGACCTCGCCGACGCGGTTGTCGCCGTTTTCCAGGAAGCCGAGGGCGATGGCGCTTCCGACGTGCGGCGAATGGCAGGTGGAGGTGATCCAGCCCTGGTCGTTGTCCGGCGTCGCGGCGGCGCCCCGGGCCATCAGGTGGCTGCCGCCGACCAGGACGTGGGACGGGTCCACCGGCTTCAGGCCGACCAGCCGCTTGGGCCGGTCGCCGTCCAGGCCCGGACGCCGTGACAGGACGGCGCCGATGCTGTCCTTCTTGTCGGAAACCATGCGTTCCATGCCGATCATGCGGGCCGTCGTCTGTCCGTTCAGTTCCGCCCCGGCGGCGTGCCCCTTTTCGATGCGCAGGACGCCCAGGGCCTCGGTCCCATAGGGGGTCAGGCCCAGGTCGCCGCCGACCGCCATCAGGCGGCGGATGAAGGCGTCGCCGTAGCGGGCCGGGACGGCGACTTCATAGGCCAGTTCGCCGGAGAAGGAAATGCGGAACAGCCGCGCCCGCAGGCCGCCGCACACGGTGGCCTCGGCGCAGCCCATGAAGGGGAAGCCTTCGTTGGACAGGTCGAAGCCTTCGTCGACCACGTGGCCGAGCAGCGTCCGGGCGTTGGGACCGGCGATGGCGAGCTGCGCCCAGGCGTCGGTGGTCGAAATGATCTGCACGTCGAGGTCCGGCCACAGCGCCTGACGGCAGAATTCCATGTGCCGGAAGACGCCGACGGCGTGCGCCGTGGTGGTGGTGACGACGAAGTGATCCTCGGCCAGACGGGCGGCGGTGCCGTCGTCCATGGCGATGCCGTCCTCGCGCAGCATCAGGCCGTAGCGCACCTTGCCGACGGCCAGCTTGGCCATGCCGTTGCAGTAGACGCGGTTGAGGAAGGTGGCGGCGTCGGCGCCCTGGACGTCGATCTTGCCTAGCGTCGTGACGTCGCAGACGCCGACGGAGGCGCGCACGGCCAGGACCTCGCGGTCCACCGACTGGCGCCAATGGGTCTCGCCGTCCCGCGGATAGTACTGGGCGCGCATCCAGGCGCCGACCTCGACGAAGACCGCGCCCTGCTCCTTGGCCCAGGCGTGGGTGGGGGCCAGACGACGGGGGCGGAAGTGGTCGCCGCGCGACCGTCCGGCCAGGGCGCCGAGGGCGACCGGCGTATAGGGCGGGCGGAACAGGGTGGTGCCGACCTCGGGGATGACCTTGCCGGTCAGCTCCGCCATGATGGCGAGGGCGCCCATGTTGGCCGTCTTGCCCTGATCGGTCGCCATGCCGAGCGTGGTGTAGCGCTTCAGATGCTCGACCGAGCGGAAGCCTTCCTGATGGGCCAGCTTGACGTCCTTGGTCGTCACGTCGTTCTGCTGGTCCAGCCAGGCGCGGCCCTTGCCTCCCGACACATGCCAGAAGGCGGTGACGGCGACGGGGGCGTCCTCGGCGGTCGGCAGGTCGGGCGTCGGCGCCTTGATGGACAGGGCGTCCAGGGCGGCGGTGGCGGCCTCGGCGCCGGTGCGCAGGGCGCCCGCGGTGGAGAGGATGCCCGCCGCCGCGCCCGCGACGCTCAAGCCCGGCGGCAGGTCCTTGCCCGGAATGAAGGCGGCGATGGCCTCGTCCCAGCGCGGGCGACCGCCCTGATGGCAGGTGAGGTGAACCGCCGGGTTCCAGCCGCCGGAGACGCCAAGGGCGCCGCAGGCGATGGCGTGTTCGGCGCCGTCGGCGGTGCGCACGGTGATCTCGGTCAGGCCCAACCGTCCCTTTGTGGCGATGACCTGGGCGCCGCGCAGGACACGGCAGTCCCCGGCCTCGGCCAGGGCGTCGGCGCGGGTGTCGATGACGGCGGCGACCTCCACCCCCGCCGCCCGCAGGTCGCGAGCGGTGCGATAGGCGTCGTCGTTGTTGGTGAAGACGGCGACCCGGCGGTCGGCGGCGGCGCCCCAGCGATTGGCGTAGGCGCGCAGGGCGCCCGCCATCAGGATGCCCGGACGGTCGTTGTCGGGGAAGGCGATGGGCCGTTCCGTCGCTCCGGCGCAGAGAACCGCGCGGCGGCTGAAGATGCGCCACAGGATTTGACGCGGCTTGCCCGCTTCCGGAACCGGCAGATGGTCGGCGACGCGTTCCAGCGCGCCGTAGACGCCGTGGTCGAAGGCGCCCAGGATCGTCGTCCGCGGCAACAGGCGAACATTGGGCAGGGCCGTCAGTTCGGCCACCGTCGTCGCGACCCAGTCCGTGGCCGGGGCGTCGTTCAGGGTCAGGGTCTCGGCGCTCAGGCGACCGCCCCAGGCGAAGTCCTCGTCGGCCAGGATTACGCGCGCGCCCGCCCGTCCGGCGGTCAGGGCGGCGGCGAGGCCCGCCGGACCGGCGCCGATGACCAGCAGGTCGCAGCGCAGGAAGCCCTTGTCGTAGAGGTCGGGGTCGGCCTCCATGGACAGGCGGCCCAGACCGGCGGCGCGCCGGATGGCCGGTTCATAGACCTTCTCCCAGAAGGACTTCGGCCACATGAAGGTCTTGTAGTAGAAGCCCGCCGTCAGGAAGTTCGACACCCGGTCGTTGATGGCCAGGACGTCGGTCTTCAGGGACGGCCAGCGGTTCTGGCTGGTCGCTTCCAGGCCGTCGAACAGTTCGATGGTGGTGGCGCGGGTGTTGGGTTCGCGCCGGGCGCCGGAGCGCAGTTCGACCAGGGCGTTCGGTTCCTCCGACCCGGCGGAGAGGGGGCCGCGCGGGCGGTGGTACTTGAACGACCGGCCCATCAGCCGCACGCCGTTGGCGAGCAGGGCCGAGGCCAGGGTGTCGCCCGGATGGCCCTGGTAGACCTGGCCGTCGAAGGTGAAGCCGAGGGTGCGCGAGCGGTCGACGCGACCGCCGCCGAGGCGGTTGGACTGGCTCATTGGCCGCGTCCCTTCTGACGGGCGACGTCCGAGGCCAGCTCGGCGCGCAGGATTTCATGGGTCACGGTATCGCGCGTCACCACCAGCCAGGAGCGGTCTCCGTACTCGTGGTACCACAGCTCGCGGTGTTCGCCCGCCGGGTTGTCGCGCAGGTAGACGTAGTCGGCGAAGGCGTCGGCGGCGCCCTCGGCCAGGCCGTCGGGGCGGTCGATCAAGGCGGCGTCGCCCAGGTAAGTGAACTCCTGCGCGTCGCGCGGCCCGAGAAGCGGATGGGGAATCAGCATGGCGGCGTCCTCAGTGCAGGTTCGGCTGGGCGCCGACGCCCTTTTCGTCGATCAGGCGTCCGGCGGCGAAGCGGTCCAGGCGATAGGCGGCGGCGGTGGGGTGGGGCGTGTCGGTCGCCAAAAGGTGGGCGAAGGCGTAGCCGGAGGCGGGGGTCGCCTTGAAGCCGCCGTAGCACCAGCCGCCGTTGAAATAGAGGCCATCGACCGGCGTGCGGTCGATGATCGGCGAGCCGTCCATGGACATGTCCATGACGCCGCCCCAGGCGCGCAGCAGGCGGGCACGTCCGATGACCGGCATCAGGGCCATGCCGCCTTCCAGCACGTCCTCGATCACCGGCAGATTGCCGCGCTGGGCGTAGGAATTGTAACCTTCGATATCGCCGCCGAAGACCAGACCGCCCTTGTCGGACTGGCTGACGTAGAAGTGCCCGGCCCCGAAGGTGACGACCGTGTCGATGACCGGCTTCAGCCCTTCCGAGACGAAGGCTTGCAGGGCATGGCTTTCAATGGGCAGGCGCAGACCCGCCATGGCCATGACGCGGCCCGAATTCCCGGCCACCGAGCAGCCGACCTTCTTGGCGCCAATGAAGCCGCGCGTCGTCTCGACGCCGCGAACCTTTCCGTCTTCGACGCGGAAGCCGGTGACGGCGCAGTTCTGGATGATGTCGACGCCCAGTTTGTCGGCGGCTCGCGCGTAGCCCCAGGCCACGGCGTCGTGGCGCACGGTGCCGCCCCGGCGGTGCAGCAGGCCGCCGCGAATGGGGAAGCGGGCGTTGTCGAAGTCCAGGAAGGGAACCTTGGCGCGGACCTGCTCGCGGTCCAGAAGCTCGGCCCCGGAGCCGTGCAGCATCATGGCGTTGCCGCGACGGCGGTAGGCGTCGCGCTGGGCGTCGGAGTGGTAGAGGTTGATGATGCCGCGCTGGCTGACCATGGCGTTGTAGTTGATGTCCCGCTCCAGGTCCTCCCACAGTTTCAGGGAGAACTCGTAGAACGGCTGGTTGCCGTCGAGCAGGTAGTTGGCGCGTACGATGGTCGTGTTGCGGCCCACGTTGCCGCCGCCGATCCAACCCTTCTCCAGGACCGCGATGCGCCGACCGCCGTAGACCTTGGCCAGGTAATAGGCCGCCGCCAGGCCGTGGCCGCCGCCGCCGATGATGAGGGTGTCGTAGGCCGCCTGAGGCTCGGGATCGCGCCACGCCGGACGCCAGCCCTTGTGGCCGGTCAGCCCTTCCTTGAGAACCTTGAAAACCGAATAGGACACGTCCCGATCTCCCGTGGTGAGGGCACGAGAATGGCATGGCGGGCCGGGGCGTGCTGTCCTATTATTGACTTATTCTGTTCTAAAAGTGTCGCGGGCGCGGCTTGGCGCGCATCGCCGACAGGACTGGTCGGAGGCCCCGGACCACCCATGGTCGCGCGGTTCGGATTCATTCTGGCGGACGGCTACGCGCTGATGTCGACGGCGGCGGCGGTGGAGCCCCTGCGCGCCGCCAACCATCTGGCCGGGCGGACGCTTTACGACGTGCGCTTCCTGTCGGTGGCGGGGACGCCGGCACGGTCCTCGGCGGGGGCTTGGTTCGACACCGTCCCGCTGGCCGAGGCGGGCAAGGACTACGACGCCGTCTTCGTGGCGGCGGGCGGCAATCCCTTTACCATCACCGACGGCGCCCTGGCCGGGCACCTGCGACGCCTGGACCGGCTGGGCGTGGCGCTGGGCGGCATTTCCGGCGGCGCGGCGGTGCTGGTGCGCGCCGGGGTGATGGGCAACCGCCGCTTCACCATCCACTGGGAGCATATGGAGGCCCTGCGGGCGATCACCGACACGCCGCTGCTGGAACGCAGCCTGTTCGTCATCGACCGCGACCGCCTGACCTGCGCGGGCGGCGTGGCGCCATTGGACATGATGCACGCCATCATCACCGCCGCCCACGGCATGGCCTTGGCGCGGCGGGTCAGCGACTGGTTCATCCATACCCGCGTCCGTCCGTCCCGCGATCCCCAGAAGGCCGGGACGGCGGAAACCTACAACGTCCACCACCCGTCCCTGGTCGCGGCCATCGACCTGATGGGCAGCCATATCGCCGATCCCCTGGGCCTGGAGCAACTCGCCGCCCTGTCGGGCCTGGGGACGCGGCAGTTCCAGCGCCTGTTCCGGCGCGCCCTGGGGCAGACGGCGATGGCCTTTTATCGCGACCTTCGGCTGGCCAAGGCCGACGACCTGCTGCGCCAGTCCACGCTGTCGGTGCTGGACGTGGGGCTGGCGACCGGCTTCGGCAACGCCGCCCACTTCGCCCGCTGCTTCCGCGCCCGCTACGGCGTCAGCCCCGGCCGGCGCCGGGCCTCCGGCGGCGCGGCCTGAATATTTTTTGATTCAGATCAAGTCTCATTTGACCGATCTCATCGCGAAGGCTGGGCCGGGCGCTCAGACTCGGCGCCGTGGCTGTCATGGCTCGGCCTTCCGTGCCGGCACCCAAGGACGTAATGTCCGGCGGTCCAAGCGGAATGCTCTCGGATATCGGTGCCAAGAACGGGAAGGCCGGCATGACCGCCATACGGCATAGGCATGGCGCCTTGCCTTTCGTCTGGTTGAGACTTCAAGGGTAATAGTGTAGGCGTTGCGGTGTATTCCTTAGGTATCAGGCTCATGCGGCAGGTTGGAACAGCCTTGAGAGGACTGCGGGCAAGCGTGAACGCTTGCAGCGCGGGGCTTCTCGCGATCCTACTGCATCTGCTGCTGACCACGGCCCACGTCTCCGCCGAGGCGGAGGCCGTGGCCATCGGCGGCCCCAACGGCCAGCCACTCGGGTTTCTCCAGATCTGCACCGCCGAGGGGTTGCGGTCCATTCCCCTGTCCGGAGAGGCGGGGGAGGGTTCGCCCGCCGACCACGGCGCCATGGAGCGGTGCCCGGTCTGCGGGGCGCCCGCCGTCAACGCGGCGCTGGACGACGACGGGGCCGTCACCACGACGAGCGTTCCTTGGCTGAGCTTCGAAACCACGGTGTCGCGACCGTCCGGTGACGACATCCGCCTGCCGAGCCTTCTGCGCTACACCCTTTTCTGCCGGGGTCCGCCCCGACCGGCGACGATCGTCTGAATCTCAATCACGTTCATCGCAACAAGGTTCCCCGACCGATCATGCATCGGGTTTGGTCCCTCGCCCATCTCTCATGGGGGAGAGGGCGCGGATGCGCGCGGTCGGAAGGAACCCGGAAAGGGAAGTCTTCGATGGAGTCTATCGTCGACCCGACAGTCATTGAGTTGTCGCGCTGGCAGTTCGCCGCGACGGCCATGTATCACTTCTTGTTCGTCCCCCTGACGCTGGGCATTTCCTGGATCCTGTTCATCATGGAGTCGGTCTATGTGATGACCGGCAAGGAAGTGTACCGGGACATGACCAAGTTCTGGGGCAAGCTGTTCGGCATCAACTTCGCCCTCGGCGTCACCACCGGCCTGACCATGGAATTCCAGTTCGGCACGAACTGGTCCTACTATTCCCACTATGTGGGGGACGTCTTCGGCGCGCCGTTGGCCATCGAGGGCCTGATGGCGTTCTTCCTGGAATCCACCTTCATCGGCCTGTTCTTCCTCGGCTGGGACAAGCTGACCAAGCGCCAGCATCTGGCGGTGACGTTCTTCACGGCTTTCGGATCGAACCTGTCGGCGCTGTGGATCCTGGTCGCCAACGGCTGGATGCAGAACCCCGTGGGGTCCGAATTCTCCGCCGAGACCATGCGCATGGAGATGACCAGCTTCGCCGATGTCGTGCTCAACCCGGTGGCGCAGGTCAAATTCGTTCATACGGTCGCCGCGGGCTATGTCACGGGTGCCATGTTCGTTCTCGGCATCAGCGCCTATTACATGCTGAAAAGGCGGGATCTCGACTTCGCCAAGCGCTCCATGGCCATCGCCTCGGCCTTCGGCTTCGCCGCGGCTCTGTCGGTGATCGTTCTGGGCGACGAAAGCGGCTATGAGCTGGGCGACGTCCAGAAGGTCAAGCTGGCCGCCATCGAGGCCGAATACGAAACCGCCGAGGCGCCCGCCGACTTCACCCTGCTCGGCCTGCCCAACGACGAGACGGGCGAAACCGACTTCGCGGTGAAGATTCCCTACGTCATGGGGCTGATCACGACCCGTTCCTTCGACCAGAAGGTCCTGGGTCTGGATGATCTGAAGCTGGAGCATGAGGACCGCGTCCGGTCGGGCATGAGCGCCTACGGCGAGCTTGAGAAGATCCGCTCCGGCGACAGGTCCCCCGAGACGCTGGCGCGCTTCGACGACCTGAAGAAGGACATCGGCTACGGCCTGCTTCTGAAGGCCTACACCGAGGACGTGGCCAATGCCTCGGACACTCAGATCGCCCAGGCGGTGGACGATTCCATCCCGCCGGTGGCGCCGCTGTTCTGGACCTTCCGCATCATGGTCCTGTTCGGCTTCACCATGCTGTTCCTGATCGGCGCCGCCTTCTACTACTCCATGCGCCGGACCATCACCGAGAAGCGGTGGCTGCTCAAGGGTCTGCTGTGGTGCATCCCGATGCCCTGGCTGGCCTGCGAGATGGGCTGGTTCGTCGCTGAGTTCGGGCGTCAGCCCTGGGCCATCGGCGAGGTCCTGCCGACCTCCATCGCCGCTTCCAGCCTGACCGCCGGGGACCTGATCTTCAGCCTCACCGGCTTCATCGGCTTCTACACCTTCCTGCTGGTGATCGAGATCTTCCTGATGTTCAAGTTCGCCCGCAAGGGTCCCGCGTCCCTGGGAACCGGCCGCTACCACGGTGAAGCCGTGGGGTCTTCCGCCCAGATGTCTCCGGCCGAGTAAGGGGAACTCCACGATGTTGATCGACTATGAAGTCTTGAAGTTCATCTGGTGGATTCTGGTCGGCGCCCTGCTGATCGGTTTCGCCATCACCGACGGCATGGACATGGGCGTCGGCAACCTGCTGCCCTTCCTCGGCAAGACCGACGAGGAACGGCGGGTGATGATCAATACCGTCGGCCCGCACTGGGACGGCAACCAAGTGTGGCTGATCACCGCCGGCGGCGCCATCTTCGCCGCTTGGCCCGCCGTCTACGCCGCCGCCTTCTCGGGCTTCTACATGGCGATGCTGCTGGTGCTCTTCGCCCTGTTCTTCCGCCCGGTGGGCTTCGACTATCGTTCCAAGCTGGGTGATAGCCGGTGGCGGAACGCCTGGGACTGGGGTTTGTTCGCCGGTGGCGCCATTCCCTCCATCATCTTCGGCGTCGCCTTCGGCAACCTGTTGCAGGGCGTTCCCTTCCACCTGGACGAGTTCCTGCGCGCCCACTACGAAGGGTCCCTGCTGACGGCGCTGATCCCGCTGCTCAACCCCTTCGCCCTGCTGGCCGGTGTCATCAGCTTCGCCATGCTGAGCCTGCATGGGGCCATGTGGATTCAGATGCGGACCACCGAACCCCTGGTGGCGCGCGCCCGCAAGGCGGCGCTGATCATGGGCGCGGTGGCGGCGGCGGGCTTCGCGCTCGGCGGCGTCTGGGTGGCCTACGGCATCGACGGCTACACCATCGTGTCGCAGCCCGCGCTGGACGCCCTGCCCAACCCCTTGAGCAAGGAAGTGGTGATCGAGGCCGGGGCGTGGCTGCGCATCTACGCCGACTATCCGGTGGCCATGCTGGCGCCGGTCGTTGGTTTCGCGGGCATCTTCCTGGCCATGGCCCTGTCGGTGCTGAAGCGCCCCGGCCTGGGCTTCGTCAGCAGCGCCCTGGGCATGACGGGCATCGTCGGCACCGCCGGCCTGTCCATGTTCCCCTTCATCATGCCCTCCAGCACCAACCCGAACTCCAGCCTGACGCTGTGGGACGCGGCGTCCAGCCACCTCACCCTGACGGTGATGTTCTGGGCCACGGTCATCTTCCTGCCGTTGGTGCTGGGCTACACCGTGTGGTGTTACGTGCGCATGTGGGGCCGCATCACGGTCGACGATATCACCGCGCGCGGCAACTCGGCCTACTGAGCCGGACGACAGAGGAGACTTAAGACCATGTGGTACTTCACCTGGATCCTGGGCCTGACGGCCGCCCTGTCGCTGGGCGTCATCAATGCCCTCTGGTTCGAGGCCTCCTTGGCCGACGACCGGTCGGGCAAGACCCCGGCCGAATACGCCTGGTTTTGGGGGGGGGGGCGTCCGGATACCGGCGCCCCGCCCCTCCCCGGCCTATCGCGTCGTTTCGCTCCTTTTCGGCCAATCGGCGGTTTTGATTTCGTCCTTTCCCTTTTCCCCTTTTCTCCTTTTTCCCTTTGGTCTCAGCGTTTCGGGAGGTTCGGTCGTGGCTTCGACCGCCAAGGCATCGGCAAGCGACGTCTCCGCCCTGACCGGCGGGCGCCGGGCCGTCCCGTTGGGGGCGGTTGTCTGGTCCTCCCTGGCCGGGGGGCTGCTCATCGTCCAGGCGTGGCTGCTGGCCCATGTGGCCGACGGCATCGTCTTCGCGCGGCGTCCGCTGGACGACTACTGGCCCACGCTGTGGACCATGGCGGCGCTGTTCCTGGCCCGCGCCGTCCTGGGGTTCGCCGCCGACCGAAGCGCCCAGGCCGCCGCCGCGCGGGTCAAGGACCGCGTGCGGCACGACCTTTTGACGCGGCTGCACGCCCTGGGGCCGGTCGGCCTCGGCGGCGAGCGCAGCGGGGCATTGGCCACCCTTCTGGTGGACGGCGTCGAGGCGCTGGAGGGCTATGTCGCCCGCTTCCTGCCCGCCATGGCCATGACGGTCATCCTGCCGCTGGCCATTCTGGCCGTCACCCTGCCCATCGACTGGCTGTCGGCCCTGGTGATGGCCGTCACGGCGCCCCTCATTCCGTTCTTCATGGTCCTGATCGGGCGCGGCGCCGAGCGCATGAACCAGCGCCAATGGACCAAGCTGACCCGCATGAGCGCCCGCTTCCTGGATGTCATCCAGGGGCTGACCACCTTGAAGCTGTTCAACGCCAGCCGCCGCGAGGCCGAAACCGTCGCCGCCCTATCCGAGGACTACCGGCGCGAGACCATGCGCATCCTGCGGGTCGCCTTCCTGTCGTCGCTGGCCCTGGAGTTCCTGGCCACCATCTCCATCGCCATCATCGCCGTCTTCATCGGCTTCCGCCTGCTGTTCGGCGAGATGGACTATCAGCGCGGCCTGTTCCTGCTGCTCTTGGCTCCGGAGTTCTACCTGCCTCTGCGCACCCTGGGCCTGCAATACCACGCCCGCATGGACGCCATCGGCGCGGCGGAGGGGCTCGTGGCCTTGCTGAGGCGTCCCGTGCCGGAGCGTGCCGCCGGGGCCGCCCGCCGTCCGGCCAAGGGCCGCGTCGCCCTGCGCTTCGAGGATGTCCATCTGCGCTACGGCGACGGCCCTCCGGCGCTGGACGGCCTCACCTTTTCGGTGGCGGCGGGGGAGCGCGTGGCCCTGGTCGGCCACAGCGGCGCGGGCAAGAGTTCCATCGCCAACCTGTTGCTGCGGTTCGTCGAGCCGACGGCGGGCCGTATCCTGGTCGACGGGCTGGACCTCCAGACCCTGGACGTCGACGACTGGCGGCAAGGGGTCGCCTGGGTGCCGCAGCGCCCGCACCTGTTCCAGGGCAGCGTGGCCGACGCCATCGCGCTGGGCAATCCCGGCGCCACGCGGAGCGAAGTCGAGGAGGCCGCCGCCAAGACCGGCGCCGACGCCTTCATCCGGGGTCTGCCCCAGGGCTACGACACGCCGGTCGGCGAACGTGGCGGGCGCCTGTCGGGCGGCCAGGTGCGCCGCGTCGCCCTGGCGCGCGCCTTCCTGCGGTCGCCGGATCTGGTCATCCTCGACGAGCCGACGGCCAGCCTGGATCGTGAGACGGAGCGCCTGACGCTTCAGGCCATGGGCGCCCTGACCGCCGGGTGCACGCTTCTGACCGTCGCCCATCGCCTGGAAAGCATCGTCCTGGCCGACCGCGTCATCGTCCTGGAGCACGGACGGGTGGTCGAGGAGGGGGCGCCCGACGACCTGCGGCGGGCCGGAGGCGCCTTCGCCCGGCTGGCCGCGGAGCTGCGCGAGGGAGAGCCGTCATGAGCCTGACCTGGCGCCTTCTGCGGCTGTTCCGGCCCTATTGGGGCTGGATGCTGGCGGGCATCGCGCTGTCCCTGACGGCGACCTTGGCCAACGTCGCCCTGATGGCGACCTCGGGCTGGTTCATCACCGCCATGGGGGTGGCCGGGGCCGTCGGCGCGACCATGAACTATTTCACCCCGGCGGCGATGATCCGGGCCAGCGCCCTGTTGCGCACCGGCGCCCGCTACGGCGAACGGCTGGTCACCCACGAGGCGACCTTCCGCTTTCTCGGCGGGCTGCGCCGTACCGTCTATGAAGGGCTTGAGCCGCTGGCCCCGGCGGGGCTGGACGACCTGCACGGGGCCGACGTGGCGGCCCGCCTGACCAGCGACACGGATCGCCTTCAGGCGCTCTACCTGCGGACCGTCGTGCCGCTGGTCACGGCCCTGGCGGCATCGGTCGCCTGCGTCGCCTTCGCCGCCCTGTGGGCCACCGACATCGCCCTGGTCCTGGGTCTCGGCCTGGGGCTGTGCGCGCTGGGCGGCGCCCTGGCGGCGCGGTGGGCCGGTTTCCCGCTGGTCCGCCGCCGTGTGGCCGCCACCGAGACCCTGCGCCGCCAGGCGGTCGACAACGTGCAGGGCATGGCCGAACTCCACGCCTTCGGCGCCACGCCCGAGGCCATGACCGCCTTCCTGCGCGAGGCCGGGGACCTGCGCGCGGCCCAGGATCGGGGCGTCGACCTGGACGCCGCCATTCGCGCCGTCATCGCCCTGGCCGCCAACGCCACCGTCTGGGGCGCCCTGGTCCTGGGGGCGGTCCTGGTCGGCGAGGGAGGACTGACCGGGGCGACCTACATGCTGATGGTGTTCCTCTGCCTGTCCAGTTTCGAGGCGGTGGCCGCCGTCCCCGCCGCCGTCTACGCCCTGCCGGAAGCCCTGGAGTCGGCGCGGCGCCTGTTCCTGCCGCTGGACCGCCCGGCGCCGGAAACGGGAACCGCCGTCCCGGTGATCGCGCCGGACGCGCCGCCGCGCCTGGAGGTGGATGGCGTGTCCTTCGCCTATGGGGCGGGGCCGCCCGTGCTGGCGGGGGTCTCCCTGACCGTGGCGCCGGGCGAGCGGGTCGCCCTGACCGGCCCGTCGGGCGCCGGGAAGAGCACCCTGATGGCGCTGATGACCGGATTGCGCCACCCCGTCGACGGTCGCGTCCTGCTGGACGGCCTGCCGGTGACGGAGGCCGACCCCGAAGCCTGGCGGCGGGCCTTCGCCGTGGCGCCGCAGGATGTCCAGCTTCTGACCGGCACCTTGCGGGAGAACCTGCTGCTCGGCGCCCCGGGGGCGTCCGAGGAGGCCCTCCGCGAGGCCTGTCGCCTGGCCCAGCTCGACGAGCTGGTGGCGTCGCTTCCCGGCGGCCTGGAGGCTCCGGTCGGCGAGGCCGGAGCCACTCTGTCGGGCGGTGAGCGGCGGCGGATCGGCTTGGCCCGGGCCCTGCTCAAGCCCGCCCCCATCCTGATCCTGGACGAGCCGACGGAAGGGCTGGACCTGACGGCGGAGCGGCGGTTCTATCAGGCCCTGGTGGAAGGGCTGCGGGGACGCAGCCTGATTCTGGTCTCTCACCGCGCGGTGCCGGAGGGGACCGTGCGGCGGACGGTGCCGCTGCGCCTTCGCGCCTGACGCTCATCCTCGCCGCGTGTATTTTCGCGGCGCTTTTCCCCTCGCTTTGCGTCGCAAAGTGCGACTCGCGGCGCGCCGAAAACCTCCAAGCCCAAGGTTTCCGCCACGTCTCCGTCTGGCACGGTCTGTGCTGCCGTTCCTCAAATGGCGACGGAGCGCCCTTCGAGGAGGCACGCATGGACCGGCAGGAAATCACGGCGTTGGAGCGGGCGCTGGAGGAGCAACGCACCCTCAACGCGCTGATGGCGGGGGCGATGGGCGACGCCTGCCTGGAAGAGAAGCTGGACGGCTTCCTGACGACGCTCAGCGCCATGCCGCGTCTTCGGGGCCTCCTCGGTCTGGCGGTGACGCTGCGCGACGGACGGGGACGGGAGGTCCTGCGGGCGTCCTGGGGCGAGGTTCCGGCGACCCAGGAGGATGGCGTCGTCGAGAGCTATTCCGGCGGCGCGATCGCCATTCGTTTCGGACGCACCGCCATGGGGCGGCTGCTGATCGACCACCCCGACGGACTGTCGGATCTGGGACGGGAGTTCCTGGAGACCGTCGCTGGTCTCCTGTCCTCCATGGTCATCCGCGAGAAGGTCTACAGCGAGCTCAAGGACGCCAAGCAGCGCGCCGACCGTTACGCCGAACATCTGGCGGCGAGCGAACGGAAGTTCCGCGCCCTTTTCGACGGAACCACCCTGGGCCTGTTCATCTCCCGGCGCGGCAAGCCGCTGTTCGCCAACAGCGCCGGTCTCGACCTGATCGGTTTCGACAGCCTGGATCGCTTCCTGGCCCTGGACGACATCACGTCCCTTCTGACGGCCGAGGACCGCGAGGTCCTCTCCGCCCTTCAGGACGACCGCCTGTGTCGCGCCCGTCCGGCGGACGAGTTCGAATTGACGGTGGTGCGCGAGGACGGGACCCGTGTTCCGGTCCTGGATCGCTCCTTTCCCATCGAATGGGAGGGGGAGACGGCGGTTTGCTCGACGCTGGTCGACCTGACCCGGCGCAAGGAGGTCGAGGCCGCCCTGATGGCCGCCAAGGCCGAGGCCGAGCAGGCCAACCGGTCGAAGTCCGAATTCCTGTCCTCCATGAGCCACGAGTTGCGCACCCCCCTGAACGCCATCCTCGGCTTCGCGCAACTGTTGGAGATGAGCACCAAGGAACCGCTGTCGGAGCGCCAGAAGGGCCACGTCTCCTACATCGCCAAGGCGGGCGGACACCTGCTGTCCCTGATCAACGACGTTCTGGATTTGGCGCGCATCGAGATCGGCCGCGCCGCCATGACCATCGAGCCGGTCAGCCTGCGCGACCTGTCCGACGAATGCCTGGCGCTGACCCGCAGCATGCCCGCCGCCGCTGGTCTGGAGGTGGTGGACGGCACGCGCGGGACTCCCCTGCCGCTGGTCAGCGCCGACGCCACCCGCCTCAAGCAGGTGATGCTCAACCTTCTGTCCAACGCCGTGAAGTACAACCGTCCGGGGGGGCGCGTCACCCTGACCGTGACCGCCGCCGCGGGCGCGGTGCGCCTGGCCGTGCGCGACACCGGCATGGGCATCCCCGAAGAGCGGCGCGGCGACCTGTTCCAGCCGTTCTCTCGTCTGGGCCGCGAACATTCGACCATCGAGGGGACGGGCATCGGCCTGACCATCACCAAGCGTCTGGTCGAACAGATGGAGGGGGCCATCGGCCTGGACTCCGAGACCGGCGAGGGAACCACCTTCTGGGTCGACCTGCGGCCCGCGGCCCTGGTGGCCGCCGAGGACACCCGGTCCCAGGACACCGCCACGACGCGCGAGGTCCACGCGGCGCCCGACGACGCGCGGGTGCTCCTCTACGTCGAGGACAACCCGGCAAACCTGGCCCTGATGGAAGAGATCATCGAGGACACCCCCGGCTTCACCCTGATCTCCGCCCATACGGCGGAACTGGGCATCGAATTGGCGCGCGCCGCCCGGCCCGCCGTGATCCTGATGGATATCAACCTGCCGGGTCTGGACGGCTTCCAGGCCCTGGAGCGCCTGCGCGGCGACCGGCGGACCGCCGCCATTCCGGTGATCGCTCTCAGCGCCGACGCCATGCCGGGAACCATCCGTCGGGGACGGGAAGCCGGGTTCGCGGCTTACCTGACCAAGCCCGTGGACATCGACGCCCTGATCGACGCCTTGGAAGCCGCCGCGATCACGGCCGGGGACGATCTGGCGAAGGCCGCCGAATAGAAAGGGAACAAGGTCCGTCATGCCCGCCATCACGCCCCTCCTCCCGTCGGCCCGCGTCGGCGTGGTCGACGACAATCCGGTGAATGTCGCCCTTCTGGAAAGCATCCTGGAAGAGGCGGGCCGCGCCCAGGTCATCGGCCTGATCGACACCATGGGCGACTGGGCCATCGGGCAGGCGATCCGCGACGCCCGCGATTGGGATGGCCTGTGCGTCGCCGTCAACGCCCTGGTCCGCCAACTCGGGAAGCCGCGCCTTCACGACGCCGTCGCCGAGGCTACCTCCCAGGGCTTGGACGCTGATCGCCTGGAATTGGACGTCACCGAGAACACGGTGATGGAAAACGTCGATCAAGCGGTCGGCGCCTTGACCTCGCCGCGCGACATGGGGGACGACCGGGCCATTGACGATTTGGGCACCGGCTATTCGTCGCTGGCCTATCCGTCCCGCCTGACCCCCCAGGTGGCCCCGACCGCCGCCCCAGACCCGCGATCCTGAATAGAACCCCTGGAAAGACCGAGCATGACAGCGAAGACGCGTGACACGGTGGTCCTGATCGGCGGCGGCGAGGCCCTGGCCGCGCCCTTGCGTGCCATCGCCTCGGTCCGTCTGGCCGCGACCCTGGTCGAGGTTGATGGAGCCTCCTGCGTGGTCGTCGCCCGGGCCATCGCCGAAACGGACCTGATCGCCCTCTGTCGGCGGTCGGCGGTTGTCCTGGTGACGTCGGAGCCGACGGTGGTCGGCGCCGCCCTGGGCGCGGGGGTGTGGGACGTTCTGGTCGAGCCGGTTTCTCCCGCGCTGTTGCGGCACAAGGTCGAACAGGCGTTGGACCAGGGTCGGCTGGCCGACGCGGCGGACGGCGCGCGGGAAGAGCTGAAGGCCATCCTGGGACACGCCGCCGACGGTATCCTCACGGTTTCCGAAGCCGGGCATATCCGCTCCTTCAACGCCGCCGCCGAAGCAATTTTTGGATGGACGGCGGCGGAGGTCATCGGGCGCGACGTGTCGTGCCTCATGCCCGCCGACATCGGGACCCGCCATGGCGCCTTCATGCAGGGATACCTGCGCGGCGCCGACTCGCGGATCGTCGGTATCGGACGGGAGGTCCTGGGACAGCGCAAGGACGGCACGGTCTTTCCCCTTCATCTGGCGGTCAGCGACGTTATCGTCCGCGGGCGGCGCATCTTCACCGGTATCGCCAGCGACCTGACGGCGCTTCGGGCCGCCCAGGCGCGGGCCGAGGAACGGGAAGCCCTGCTGTCGGCGGTCCTCAACGACACGCCGGACCCGATCTTCGCCAAGGACACGGAAGGTCGCTACCTGATCGCCAACGAAGCTTTTTGCGACGTCCTCGGTTTCTCGCTGGACGACGTTCTGGGGCGCTCCAATCGTGATCTTTTCCCCGACCGCGAGGAGAACCTCGGCTCCGTGGATCGGGAGGTCTTGAGCGGCCAGGGGGCATGTGTTGTCCAGGAACGGCTGGTGACCGGGGGAGAAAGCCATACCTTCGTCGTGACGAAGTCGGCGTTGCGTGACGGCGACGGGCGAATTGTCGGCATGGTCGGCGTGGCACGGGACATCACGGGCCTTCTGCGGACCCAACGGGAACTCAAGGAGCGGAACCGGCTGCTCGCCCTGACCGAGGAGGTGGCGGGCGTCGGTCATTGGTACATGGACGCCGCCACCAAGGCCCTGTCCTGGTCGCCCGAGACCTACCGCATTCACGGACTGGATCCGTCGCGACCGGTGCCGTCCCTGGAGGACGTCGCCGACTTCTACGTCACCGAGGATTTGCCGAAGGTTCGGGACGCCATCGACACGGCGCTGGAAGCCCACCGCGAGATACGGCTGGAGGCGCGCCTGCGGCGGGGCGACGACGACATCCGCGACATCATCCTGCATGTGGTCCCGGATTTTGACGGTGGCGGCGATCTGCGCGGTCTTCTGGGTATTCTGCACGACATCACCGACTTGCGTCGGGCCCAGACCCGCGCGGAAGTCGTGTCCGAAATGCTCAACCAGTCCGTCGGCGCGCTGCGGGACGCCTTCGTCCTCTTCGACGCCGACGAGAGACTTATCCTCTGCAACGACGCCTATAGCACGCTTCTGGGGGGTGGGATCCACGCTGGCATGACGTTCGAGGAGGTTTTGCGGCAGGGCTTGAGCCAGGGGCGCTTCACCAAGGCCGTGGGGCGCGAGGAAGAATGGTTCGCCGAACGGCTCGCCGGGTTCCGAAAGGGCGGCGCCGGAGAGATTCTTGTCGATGGCCGATGGTTTCTGTCCTCCGACCAGTATCTGGCGAACGGCTACGTGGTCGGCACGCGGGTCGACGTCACCGACCTGCGTCACGCCCGGGAGGAGGCGGACCGGGCCAACCGCGCCAAGTCCGATTTCCTCTCCAGCATGAGTCATGAACTGCGCACGCCCTTGAACGCCATCCTCGGCTTCGCGCAACTCCTGGCCCACAGCCGCAAGGAGCCCCTGTCCGATCGCCAGGCCGCCCAGGTTGGGCACATCCTGGCGGGCGGCAAGCACCTCCTGAACCTCATCAACGATGTCCTCGACCTGGCCCGCGTCGAGACCGGTAAAATCCTCCTGTCGCTCGAACCCCTGGAAACGCGCGGACTTCTGGACGACTGCCTGATGTTGACCCGCCGGCTGGGCGAGGCGACCGGCATCACCGTGATCGACGGGACCGGAGGAATGGCCCTGCCGTCGCTGTTCGTCGATCAGACCCGTGCCAAGCAGGTGCTCCTCAACCTCCTGTCCAACGCGGTGAAGTACAATCGCCCGAACGGCACCGTTCGCCTGTCCGCGCAGGCGGACTCCGACGGACGCTTGCGCCTGTCGGTGACGGACACCGGCTACGGCATCCCCGCCGACCGACGGGGCGAACTGTTCCAGCCCTTCTCCCGCCTGGGTCAGGAACTGGGGGAGATCGAAGGCACCGGTATCGGCCTGACCATCACGCGCAAACTGGCGACGGAAATGGGCGGAGACGTCGGCGTCTCCAGCGAGGAAGGCGTCGGCTCGACCTTCTGGGTCAGTCTGCCGACGACCAACGGTCACGCCCATGTGGTCACGGTGGGGGACGAGGGCGGTTCGAGGGCCTTCCGGACGGGGGGACTGGACGGCGCGGGCGACGGGGCGCTCCGCCATGTCCTTTACGTCGAGGACAATCGGGCCAACAGGGCGCTCATGGCCCAGGCGATGGAGGATGTCGATTACATCCGCCTCACCATGGCCGCCACCGCCGAGGACGGCCTGCGGCTGGCCCTCGAGGAACGTCCCGACGTCATCCTGATGGACATCAACCTCCCCGGCATGGACGGCTTCGAGGCCCTGAGCGTCTTGCGCGACCGTCCGCGAACCAGGGCCATTCCGGTGATCGCCCTGACCGCCAACGCCATGCTCGAGACCCTGGGACGGGGGCGCGCGGCGGGGTTCGCCGCCTATTTGACCAAGCCTGTGCACCAGTCGGACCTTCACCGCGTGCTGCGCGACGTGGTCCATGGCGTGACCTTGCCCGAAAGCGTGGACACGGGCGACACCGGGGATGAGGGGGATGAGGCGGAGTCCCTGCGCGCCGGAGAATAGGCGGGTCGAGCCATTGGGGGAGTGCGGGGGAGGGGCGGGAGAGCGGCGGAGCCGTCGCCGCCATGATGTTGTCGCAACCGTTTCATGCGCGTGGCGTTGACGGTTACGGCACGCATTCTCTACCGTCTTCGCGGTAGACTTCCCACCGTGTCGCGGGAGCCGGGGACGCGCGCCGCGTGATCCCGGTGCCTCGTCGAGCGACGCGGTGGTTCCACGGACATGCCTTGCGTCTCGTCGACGCCCGATGCCGTCCCGGCCCCTTGGCGGGAAAGGGGGCGTGTCGGCCCGCCCGCTACGGTCCCAGTGATTCGGAGAAATGGTCATGACGCCGCGTTACGCTTTTCTGCTGCTGGGACTCGCCGCCGGTCTGGCCGGGTGCGATGGGGAGGCCGCGGACCCCTCCGGCCCGCCCGACGGGCGTCCGGTCCGCGTCGTCGAGGTCCAAAGCGGTCGGGTGACCGAGGTCCGCCATTTTCCGGGCACCATCCAGGCGACGCAGGCGTCGCGCATTTCCTTTCAGGTCCCCGGTCGCCTGTCCCGCATTCCGGTGACGGAGGGGGAGATGGTCGCCAAGGGGGAGTTGATCGCCGCCCTGGACCCCCGCGACTACGAATTGGCGCTGCGGCAGGCCCGCGTCGAGGCCGACCGCCTGCGCAAGGAACTGGACCGCAAGCGGTCGCTGCGCCAGGACGGGCACGTGGCCCAGGCGACCCTCGACAACGCCCAGGCCGCCTATGACCAGGCGGAGGTCGCCGTCGAACAGGCGGAAAAGAACCTCGCCGACGCCACCATCGTCGCCCCCTTCCGGGCGGTCGTCGCAGAACGGCTTGTGGATCGCTTCGTCAACGTCCAGGCCGGAACGCCCATCGCCCTGTTGCAGGACGTGGCCTCCTTCGACGTGGAGGTGGACGTCCCCGAACGCCTGATCGTCCTCAACCGGTCGTCCAGCGTGGTCGAGATCACGGCCAGCCTCTACGCCGCGCCGGACCGGGCCTTTCCCCTGACGATCAAGGAGATCGCCACCGAGCCAAACCCCCGGACCCGCACCTACAAGGTGACGTTGTCCATGGAGAAGCCCGAGGGCCTGCATATCCTGCCCGGCATGTCGGCGACCGTCACGGCGCGGTTCATGGAAGGCGACGGTCGTCAGGTCAGCGTTCCTTCCTCCGCCGTGGAGGCCGGGCCGGACGGCGCCTTCCGCGTCTGGATCTATGACGACGCCGAGGGGCGGGTCCATCCCAAGCCGGTGGAGGTCGCCGCCTTGCGCGAGGGCCGCGCGGTCATCGCCGAGGGCCTGTCGGGCGGCGAGACCATCGTCACGGCGGGGGTCGGCTTCCTGGCCGACGGCCTGCGGGTTCGTCCCGTCGCCGCGCCGTCGCGCTGAGGGGGTGTCATGTCCATCGCCACCGCCTCCATCGAAAAACCGGTCAATACGTGGCTTCTGGTCCTGGCCTGCCTGATCGGCGGCGCTTGGGCGCTCCTGACCATCGGACGGCTGGAGGACCCGGCCTTCACCATCAAGCAGGCCGTCGTCTCCACGCCCTATCCCGGGGCCTCGGCCCTGGAGGTCGAGCAGGAGGTCACGGACCAGCTCGAGACCGCCTTGCAGCGCATGCCGCAGGTCAAGACGCTGCGGTCCCGCTCGACCCCCGGTCTGTCCCAGATCACCGTCGAGGTGAAGGACTCCTACGGTCCCGACACCTTGCCGCAGGTGTGGGACGAACTGCGGCGCAAGGTCAACGACACCCAGGCCTATCTGCCGCCGGGCGCCGGGCCGTCCATGGTCGACGACGATTTCGGGGACGTCTACGGCCTCTACTACGCCCTGACGGCGCCGGGCTACAGCCAAGCCGACATGCGGGACTTCACCCGCGACCTGCGGCAGGTCGCCCTGCGGGTGCCGGGCGTCGCCAAGGTGGTGATCGGCGGGGTGCGGGAAGAGCGCATCTATGTCGAGGTGCCGCAGACCACCCTCATTCAGCTTGGCCTGTCCCCGGCCACCATCGCCAACGCCCTTCAGGTTCAGAACGCCGTGGTCGACGCCGGATCGGTCCGGGTCGGCGAGGAATACGTGCGGGTGTCCCCCTCCGGCGGCCTGACCACGGTGGATCGCATCCGCAACCTCTACCTGCCGTCCTCGAGCGGCGACGCCCCGCCCATCCGCCTGGGCGACATCGCCGAGGTGACGCGCGGCTACGAGGAGGTTCCCGGACGCCTCATCCGCCACAATGGCGAGGACGCCGCCACCCTGGGCATTTCCGCCCAGGACGGCACCAATATCGTCGAGGTCGGCGCGGCGGTGGAGGCGGCCTTGACCGATGCCCTGCGGGACTTGCCGGTCGGCGTGTCGCTGCGTCCCATCTACGAGCAGCATCGCGTCGTCGATCAGGCCATCGACGGCTTCATCCTCAACCTCGCCAGTTCGGTCGCCATCGTCATCCTGGTTCTGCTGGTGGCCATGGGATGGCGCGGCGGACTGGTGGTCGGCGGCGTCCTGCTGCTGACCGTCTTCGGTACCGTCCTGGTGATGAAGCTGTCGGGCCTGACCATGCAACGGGTGTCCCTGGGGGCGCTCATCATCGCCATGGGCATGCTGGTGGACAACGCCATCGTCGTCGCCGAGGGCATGATGGTGCGCATGAAGCGCGGCATGGCCGCGCGCCCGGCGGCGGACCAGATCACCGGCCAGACGCAATGGCCGCTGCTGGCCGCCACGGTGATCGGCGTCCTGGCCTTTTCCGGCATGGGCCTGTCCGACGATTCGACGGGGGAATACACCTTCTCGCTGTTCGCGGTGATCGGCATTTCCCTACTGCTGAGCTGGGTCCTGGCCGTCACGGTGACGCCGCTGTTGGCCGCCTACCTGTTCCGGGTCGGTCCGGGAACGCCCGGGCAGGGCGACGACGAAGGGCCGCTCCTGCGCGCCTTCCGGGGCGTGGTCGCCAATGCCCTGCATCACCGTGTGGTGGTCATCGCGACCCTGGTCGTCTTGACCGGCGCCTCCGTGGGCGGCTTCGTCTTCGTCAAGCAGGCGTTCTTCCCCGACGGCGCCACGCCGCTGTTTTACATCGACTATTGGCGCGGCCAGGGCACCGACATCCGCGAGACCGCCGACGACGCCCGCGACATCAGCGCCCATCTGCGGGCCATGGAGGGGATCACCGACGTGACCTCCTTCGTCGGCCAGGGCGCCGAACGCATGATGCTGGTCTACGAGGCCGAACGCCCCAACTCGGCCTATGCCCAGTTCGTCGTCCGGGTGGCCGACGCCGAGGCCATCACCGGCATCGGCGCGCGCGCCCTGGACTGGTTGACCGAACACTATCCCGACGCCGAGGCGAAGATGAGCCGCGTTCGCCTGGGGCCGGGCGGCGGAAAGATCGCCGTCCGCCTGGACGGGCCGGACCCGGTGGTCCTGCGGCGGCTGGCCGAGCGCGTCGAGTCCGTGTTCCGGGACCAGGGGCTGGTCGACCTGCGCACCGACTGGCGCCAGCGCGAAAAGCTCATCGTGCCGCGCATGGCCCAGGATCGCGCCTCGGCGGCGGGAGTCACGCGCCAGAACATCGCCGACGCCCTGGCCATCGCCACCGACGGCCTGACGGCGGGGATCTATCGCGAGGGCGACCGCCTGATTCCCATCGTCCTGCGGGCCCCGGAGGTGGAGCGCGGCGGCAGCGCGGTGTTCGCCGACCGCCGGGTGTGGGCGAGCGCCGCCCAGGCCTATGTGCCCATGAGCGAGCTGGTGGACGGCTTCGACACCTCCGGCGTCAACGGCATCATCCATCGGCGGGACAAGCAGCGTACCATCACCATCGAGGCCGATCCGCCGGGCGAGGCCAACACCAACGAGGCCTTCCAGGCGGTGCGCCCGCTGGTCGAGGCGCTGGACCTGCCCAAGGGCTATGGCCTGGAGTGGGGCGGCGAATACGAGAACTCCAGAGACGCCGAGGCCGCCCTGGCGGGCGCCATGCCGCTCGGCTTCCTGGGCATGATCCTCATCACCGTGGTGCTCTTCGCCCGCGTGCGGCAGCCCTTGATGATCTGGCTGTGCGTGCCCATGGCCGTCTGCGGCGTGACGCCCATGCTGTTGCTGACCGGCCAGCCCTTCGGCTTCATGGCCCTGCTCGGCTTCCTCAGCCTGTCGGGCATGCTGATCAAGAACGCCATCGTCCTGGTCGACGAGATCGACGTGCGCATCGGCGACGGGCATCACCGGCACAAGGCGGTTCTCGACGCCGGCGTCAGCCGTTTCACGCCGGTTCTCCTGGCCGCCGGGACGACGATCCTGGGCATGATTCCGCTGTTGTTCGACGTCTTCTTCTCGGCCATGGCGGTGACCATCATGGGCGGGCTGGCCTTCGCCACCGTCCTGACCCTGGTCGCAGTGCCGGTCTTTTACGTGCTGTTTTACGGAATTCGCGAGGATGAGGAAGACGCGTCCGACCGTGGGGCGGGGACCGAGGGCGGCGCGGCGTCGGGGCAGCCCTCCTCCCGAGAATGACGCCGGAGGGACGCACCGGAAACGCGAAACCCCCGAACCGCGCGGGCGGTCCGGGGGCAGGCGGCAACCGTGAGGGCGTCTCGACCGGCCATCGGGCCGGGAGCGTCCGCCGGGGTCAGGCCCGGACCGACCAGCCGGTCAGTGGCTGATCATCCAGGGGCGGGCGCCCGGGAAACTCTTGGACCCGTCGGGACGCACCAGTGTCCGGGTCTTGTGCGTGGTGGCGCTGGTGTTGGCGCCGCAGCCGCAGCCGGGGCCGTGAACGTGACCGCGCTTGTGATTGCGCCGTTCCTGGTTTTCCTTCCACTGGTCGACCGACAGCGGAACCTCGCGCGCGCGCTCGTTGGTGGCGTAGGCCTCGCGGCGTTCGGCGGTCAGGTTGGACAGCCGCGGCATGGTCGTGAAGGCGCGCGGCGACGGGGCGCCGCAGCGCGGGCAGGGAACAGGCTCTCCGGCGCGGTCGACGGTCTGGAGCTCGTTGAACGGACCGCAGGACTGGCAATCGTAATCGTAGACGGGCATGGGGGACACTCCTGGCAGAAGGTACGGGCCTGAAACGGGACGCGGGCCGGGTCGTCGGGTAGGGCGATGGCCCCCGCCGAAACGGGGGCCACCGGACCGGATGTACTACTTCAGGTCGGGCGCGATCGGCACGTCGACCGAACCGTCCAGCTCCTTCTTCGGGCCGTCGGCGTTCGGCGAGATGTCGAAGTCGAAGATGCCCGTCGGGATCCACAGGGTGGCGCAGGCGTTCGGCACGTCGACGACGCCCGAGATGTGGCCCTGAACCGGGGCGCAACCCAGCAGGCCGTAGCCCTGAGCGCCGGAGAAGCCGAACTTCTTCAGGTACTCGATGGCGTTCAGGCAGGCCTGACGGTAGGCGACGTGGACATCCAGGAAGTGCTGCTTGCCTTCCTCGTCGACCGAGATGCCTTCGAAGATGACGTAGTCGTCGTACTTCGGCGTGATCGGGCTCGGCTTGAAGATCGGATTCTTGATCGCGTACTTCTGCATGCCGTCCTTGATCAGCTCGACCTTCATGTGGATCCAGCCGGCCATTTCGATGGCGCCGCAGAAGGTGATCTCGCCGTCGCCCTGGCTGAAGTGCAGGTCGCCGACCGACAGGCCGCCGTCCTTCACGTAGACCGGGAAGTAGACCTTGGAGCCGCGCGACAGGTCCTTGATGTCGCAGTTGCCGCCATGCTCGCGCGGCGGAACCGTGCGGGCGCCCTCGGCGGCGGCGTTGTCACGCTCCTCGCCCTTCAGGCGACCCATGTGGGCCGTCTCGGCGTAAGGCAGGTTGGCCAGGCCCGGAACGCGATCGGGATCGGTGTCGTAGAGTTCCTTTTCGCGGGTGTTCCAGGTCTCCAGCATCTCCTTGGACGGCAGGCAGCCGATCAGGCCCGGATGGATCATGCCGGGGAAGCGGACGCCCGGGATGTGGCGCGACTTGGTGTACATGCCTTCGAAGTCCCAGATGGACTTCTGGGCATCGGGGAAGTGGTCGGTCAGGAAGCCGCCGCCGTTGGTGCGCGAGAAGAAGCCGTTGAAGCCCCACTGCTCATCCGGGAAGGCGCCGATGTCGAGGATTTCGACGACCAGGAGGTCGCCCGGCTCGGCGCCTTCGACACCGACCGGACCGGACAGGAAGTGCACCTGGGTCAGGTCGACGTCGCGGACGTCGGAGGCATCGTCGTTGTTTTCGATCTGACGGCCCGTCCAGTCGAAGCACTCCAGGATGAAGTCGTCACCCGGCTTCACCATGGCGGCCATCGGAATATCGGGGTGCCAGCGGTTGTGGATCTGGTCGTGCTCGTAAGGCGACTTGGAGCGGTCAATCTTGATCAGGGTCTTAGCCATTAGTCTCTCCTGTAGGACCGGAAAGGAAACTAGACGGACAGGAAACCGGCGACCTTGGCTTCGTCGATTCCATCGCGCGGGCTCTCATGGACGAGGCGCCCGTTCTCCAGAACCAACACACGGTCGGCGATATCCAGGGCAAAGCTCAGCACCTGTTCCGAGACCACGATGCTCAGTCCCTTTTCGTCGCGAATGCGGCGCAGCGTGCGGGCCATGTCCTTGATGATCGAGGGCTGGATGCCCTCGGTCGGCTCGTCGAGCAGCAGCACTTTGGGCCTGCTGACGAGGGCGCGGGCGACCGCCAGCTGCTGCTGCTGGCCGCCCGACAGGTTGCCCCCACGCCGCTTGCGCATTTCCAGCAGCACGGGGAACAGTTCGTAAATATCTTCCGGAATGCTGGACTCGCCGGTGACCGTCAGGCCGGTCTCGATGTTCTCCTCCACCGTCATGGTGGAGAAGATCATGCGACCCTGGGGCACGTAGGCGATGCCGTTGGCCACCCGGTCGTGGCTCTTCATGGCCGTGACGGGCGTGTCGCCGACGCTGATGGTGCCCTCGCGGGAGTCGACGACCCCCATCAGGGACTTCATGAGCGTCGTCTTGCCCATGCCGTTGCGGCCCATGATGGCGACGATCTCGTTCGGCGCCACGGTGAAGTTCAGCCCGTGCAGGACCTCGCTCTGGCCGTAGGAGACATGCAGGTTGGATACGTTGAGCATGGCGGTGTCTCCCCTTAGTGGCCCAGATAGACCTCGACCACTTTCGGGTCGGTCTTCACGGATTCCATGGAGCCTTCGGACAGGCGCTTGCCCTGGTGCAGCACCGTGACCTTGTGGGCGATGTCCTCGACGAACTTCATGTCGTGCTCGATCACCAGCACGGCGCGGTCGGCGCAGATGCGGTGCAGCAATTCGGCGGTCTTGACGCGTTCGGCGACGCTCATGCCCGCCACCGGTTCGTCGAGCATGAGCAGTTCGGGCTGCTGGATGAGCAACATGCCGATTTCCAGCCACTGCTTCTGACCATGGCTGAGAAGCTCGGCCCGGCGGTGAAGCTGGTCCTTGAGGAAGATGCTTTCGGCGACTTCCTCGACGCGGTCGATGACCTCGGCGTCCCGCTTGAAGGCCAGGGCGCCGAAGACGTTGCGACCACGCGGGAAGGAAATCTCCAGGTTCTCGAAGACGCTCAGATCCTCGTAGATGGAGGGATTCTGGAATTTCCGACCGACACCGGCGTGAACGATCTCGTATTCACGCATGGAGGTCAGTTCCTTTTCACGGAACTTGATCGACCCTTCGGTGGCCTTGGTGCGGCCGCAGATGAGGTCGAGAACCGTGGTCTTGCCGGCGCCGTTGGGACCGATGATCACGCGGATCTCGTTTTCGTCGACGTAGAAGGACAGGTTGTCCACTGCCTTGAAGCCGTCGAAGGACACGGTCAGGCCCTCGACCGCCAGCAGGAAATCCGTGGTGCTGGACATGGCGGGT